>JALSIK010000298.1 GCA_026990045.1 Chromatiales bacterium
GATCCGCGCCTGGCACCGCAGCGGGGGGCTGGACGACGCCCGGGTGTGGGAGCGCGTGCGGCTGGCCCTGCGCCAGGGCCGTCCCCGCCTGGCCTGGCACCTGCGCCGCTACCTGGGCCCCGGCCAGCGCCACTGGCTGGACCTGTGGCGCCGGGTGCGGCGCAACCCGCACCTGGAGTTCAACGAGCCGCGCCGCCCCGAGGAGGCCCGCATCGCCCGCTGGATCCGGGCCGACGCCCTGGTGCGGCTGGCACGCACCGACGCCGTGGCCGCCGCCCGCCGCTGGCAGGCCTGGCGCGGGCGCTATCCCTTCACTCCCCACGAGCGCCAGCGCATCGAGCGCCACCTGGCCCTGGCCCTGCTCAAGAGCGACGAGGCCGAGGCCCGGCGCTGGCTGGAGGAGCTGTCCCTGGCCCGGGCCGACTTGCGGGTGCAGGAGCGCTACATCGTCACCGCCCTGCAGGACGAGGACTGGGCCACCGCCCTGGCCTGGATGGATCGCCTGCCCCCGGACCAGCGCCACAGCGAGCGCTGGCGCTACTGGCGCGGGCGGGCCCTGGAGGCCCTCGGCCGGCTGGAGGAGGCCCGCTCCACCTTCCTGCTCAACGTGGCCGGCCGCGGCTACTACGCCTTTCTCGCCGCCGACCACCTGGGCATGCCGTACCGGATCCAGAGCCAGCCCCTGCGCTTCTCCGACGAGGAGCTGCACCGGCTCCACGACATCCCGGCGGTGGCGCGGGCCCGGGAGCTGTTCCTGGTCAACGACGTGGTCAACGCCCGCCGCGAATGGCACCACGCCCTGGCGGGCATGGACCGGGCCCGGCTGCTCATGGCCGCCCAGCTCGCGGCCCAGTGGGGCTGGCACGACCGGGCCATCGTCGCCTTCGGCCAGGCGGCGTACTGGGACGACCTGGAGCGGCGCTTCCCCCTGGCCCACCGGGAGCTGGTGCTGGAGCAATCGCGCCGCTTCGGCATCAACCCGGCCTGGGCCTTCGCCGTCATCCGCCAGGAGAGCGGCTTCACCCGCGATGCCCGCTCCCATGCCGGCGCCCTGGGACTCATGCAGCTCCTGCCCCACACCGCGCGCCAGCTCGCCCGGTCGCTGCGGGTGCGCCTGCGCTCGCGCCGCGACCTGCTGCGGGTGGACACCAACGTGCGCCTGGGGGTGGGCTACCTCAAGCGCATGCGCGACCGCTTCGACGGGCACAAGGTCCTGGCCACCGCCGCCTACAACGCCGGCAGCCTGCGGGTGCGCCGGTGGCTGCCCCAGGCCCGCGTCCTGCCGGCGGACGTGTGGGTGGAATCGGTGCCCCTGGACGAGACCCGCGGCTACCTGCGCCGGGTCCTGGGCTACACCATCATCTACGAGCAGCGCCTGGGCCTGCCGCCGCGCCCGCTGCTGGAACGCATGGGGCCCGTGGGCCGCCCGCCGGTGGCCGGGACCGGCAGGACCGCCGCCTCCCGCGCGGGCTGAGCGTCCGGGCGGCCCCGCCGGCGCGACGGCGATCACAATCCGGCCATCCGGGACTTCAACCGTGGCCCCGACAGACGATAGTTAAGGGGTGGCCCCGGCCCGCGCATTTCGCAGCGGAACGCCCGGGAATCCTGCACCACCACCGGCTGGGAGAGAAGTCCATGACCCTGTTTGCCGTCATCGTCGCACTGGGCGCCGCCCTGTTCACCCTGGGCTACTACCTGGGCAACCAGATGGGCCGCACCGAACACATCCGCCGGCGGCTGCAGGAGTTGCGGGACAATCAGTAAAAGGGGCTGGGGGCTGGCTGCTGGCTGCTGGGAAAAAATCCCGGTCCGCATCGGTCCACTCCACCACTCCCAAAAATACCCGCAGAAGCTTGTCATGTTTCTCCCGGCACCCAGTCCCCGGCTGCTGGGGGCGGCCGCTTGTCCCTGACCTCCAGTTCTCCAGCCGCTGGCCACCGAATCCTCTCCAGCCCGGGCCTCCGGCC
>JALSIK010000299.1 GCA_026990045.1 Chromatiales bacterium
GGCCAACCAGGCCCCGTAACCGCCACGGATGCTATCATCGCGGCGCGCCGGGGCCCGGTGTCCGGGAACCGGTGAATCCAGACAAACCCGACCAGAGCGCCCGACAATCATAAGGAAGGAACCATGCCCCGATTCGTGACCCTCGTCGAAGGCCGCGACTTCGTGTTCGAAGTGGACGGCGAGCCCCAGCACCTGGATTTCCACCGCGCCGTGCCCGTGGAGGCCGCGGACCCGTCGGCCGCGGCCGAGGCGGCGCTGGCCCTCGTCCGGCATGAACTGACCCGGCGCGGCCTGGCCGAGGACCGCCCCCTGCCGCCGGAACGGCTGGCCGTGGAAGAAGTCCGGGAGCTGGCCCCGGGAGAGGCCGCGGAGGAAACCGATTTCGTCTGGCACCTGGCCGAGGAAGACGAGCTCTTGTGGGACGAGGTCTGAGCGACGCAACGGCCCTGCGAGCGTCAACCTTGCGGTCGTCCCAGACGTTGTGGTTCATGATGACTTTCCGCCACCGACGACAGACCGGCCGGCGCAACGCCCACCGGGCGCTGGCCGCGCTCCTGGCAGTGCTCGCGGCCGGGCCCGCATTCGCCGGGGGCACCGCCGTGACCCTGTCGCTGGAAACCACCCGGGACTCGCTGGACGTGGCCGACTACCAGGGTGCGCTGCAACTGGAACTGCCCTCGGGCGTGACGCTCGACCTGGCCGGCGGCATCACCGACTACAGCGGCTCCGACCTCCGCTACGCCGACACCGGCAACCTCGCCCTCGGCTTTACCACCCCGCGGGAGAGGCCCTTCGCCCTGGGCCTGTCGTGGGAGACCTGGGGAGCGAAGGAAATCTACACCACGGACACCCTGACCCTGGACCTCATGGCCAGCACCCCGCGCTGGGAGCTGCGGGCCTCGCCCGCCTGGCTGGACATCGAACTCACCGGCCGCGCGCTACTGCCGGGCCGGCCGCCGCCGCGGGTACGCACCGGCGCCGTGGCCCTGGAGCTGGCGGCCACCTGGTACGGCTGGGACCGGTGGGCCCTGGCCATGGCCGCGGCGAGGTGGGACTACGATGCCGACGTGACCCGGCTCAGCGGGCGCCGGGCCCAGCTCTTCCTCAGCAACCAGGCTCTGGGTTACGGCTACGGCCTGGCCGACCGGCAGCTCCACGCCAGCCTCGACCGGGAAACGGCCTTCGGCCTGGCGGGGGTGGCCTGGACCCGGACCCGCTCGGCCGTGGACGGCAGCCGCTGGGACACCCTCAGCCTGCGGCTGGACTGGGACGTGTCGGAAAGCGTGACCTTCTACGGCGAGGCGGGCCGGGTGGACGCGGGCGGCGGCGGCGAGGACGCCGCCTTCGCCACCCTCGGCGTCAGCTTGAGGGGCTGAGTGAGGGGCTGAGACTCAGGTGCGGGCGTCGTAGACCGCCATCACCGCGCGCAGCTCGTCCAGCACGGCCTGCCGCTGGGCGGGGCCCAGCCCCCGGGTCTCCGGCACCTGGGCGCCGGCCTCCAGCAGGGCGATGACCTGGCGCACCTGGGCGCAACCCCGCCGGCACACGCGCTCCACGCAGAGCTCCACGGCCTGGTCGCGGGCGAAAACTGTCGAGCGGACTGGCTGCATGGATACATTTCAGGCCGCTCCCTGGCGAGACACCCCACGAAGCAAATTCGGGCGCGGGCCTCCGCCGCGCCCGAACAGGAAGTCGAGAGGGGCCAAGCCTGACACAGCGGCGCCGGACTGGCAAGCGCGCCCGGCGGGACATTTCGCCTTACAATGCCGCCATGGACCCGCGCCACGACCTCGTCCGTCACTACCGCTGGCTGCGCCGGTACGGCCTCAACGACTCCCACAGCGGCAATGCCTCGGTGCGCGAGGGCGACACCATCTGGATCACCCCCACCGGCGCCTGCGCCGACACTCTGGAACCCGAGGCGCTGGTGCGCTGCAACATCGACGGCACCATCGGGCCCGG
>JALSIK010000300.1 GCA_026990045.1 Chromatiales bacterium
CGCCACTCGCCACTCGCCCCTCGCCACTCGCCCCTCGCCACTCGCCCCTATTACTGTATCCTCCGGCCGGAAATCGAGCGGCAGGGGGGAGTGTGCATGAAAGAGATGGACCGGCTGGTGGACATCATGGCCCGGTTGCGGGACCCGAAGGAAGGCTGTCCCTGGGACCTGGCCCAGACCTTCGAGACCATCGTGCCCCACACCCTGGAGGAGGCCTACGAGGTGGCCGAGGCCATCGAGACCGGGGACCTGGATCATCTCAAGGAGGAGCTGGGAGACCTGCTGTTCCAGGTGCTGTTCTACGCCCGCCTGGCCGAGGAGCAGGGACGGTGGGATTTCGGCGACGTGGCGCGTGCCCTGGCCGGCAAGCTGGTGCGGCGCCATCCCCACGTGTTCGCCGGGCAGGCGGTGGGCGACGCCGCCCAGCAGACCCGGCAGTGGGAGGCGCACAAGGCGGCCGAGCGCGCGGCCCGCGGCGGCGGCCCGGCGGGTGCCCTGGACGGGGTGAGCCGGGCGCTGCCGGCCCTGTCGCGGGCGCAGAAGCTGCAGCGGCGGGCGGCGCGGGTGGGCTTCGACTGGGACGGGGCGGAAGGGGTGGTGGCCAAGCTGGACGAGGAGCTGGACGAGCTCAAGGGCGCGCTGGCCCGGGACGATGCGGCCGCGGCGGCCGCCGAGCTGGGGGATCTCCTGTTCACCGCGGTGAACCTCGCCCGGCACCTGGAGCTGGATGCCGAGCAGGTGCTGCGGGCGGCCAACCGCCGCTTCGAGGGCCGCTTCCGGCGCATGGAGGCGCGCCTGGGCGGCCCCGGGGCGGTGGCCGCGGCCACGCCCGGGGAGCGGGAGGCGGCCTGGGCCGCGGCCAAGGCGGAGGAGGGCCCGCAATGAGTGCATGAGCACCATGTTGGTGCATGAAATTCCCGCGATGTGCGACATTGGTGCGCCCCGGATAAAAAATACCCGGAGTGGAACTCACAAGCTGTTGAAATAAATGTGAATGTCAATTTTGGTGCGTATTTTGCAGATGCCGGCACCAATTTAGAACAATCACAACACGGCAAGAAAACAAGGGGAGACAGCAGATGGAAACCCTCAAATCCGGCGCGGACGTGCTGTTCGTGCTTCTCGGCGCCATCATGGTCCTGGCCATGCACTCCGGCTTCGCCTTCCTCGAGGTGGGCACGGTGCGCAAGAAGAACCAGGTCAACGCCCTGGTGAAGATCATCACCGATTTTTCCGTGTCCACCGTGGCCTACTTCTTCATCGGCTACCTGGTGGCCTACCAGACGGGTTTCCTCGACTCCGCGGCCAAGCTGGTGGCGGACAACGGCTATGCCCTGGTGAAGTTCTTCTTCCTGCTCACCTTCGCTGCCGCCATTCCCGCCATCATCTCCGGCGGCATCGCCGAGCGGGCCCGGTTCTATCCCCACCTGGCGGCCAGCTTCGTCATCGTGGCCTTCATCTATCCCTTCTACGAGGGGATGATCTGGAACGACAACCTGGGCCTGCAGGCCTGGATCGAGGGGGCCCTGGGGGCCAAGTTCCACGACTTCGCCGGCTCGGTGGTGGTCCACGCCATGGGCGGCTGGCTGGCGCTGGGGGCGGTGATCCTGCTGGGGGCGCGGCAGGGCCGCTTCCGCAAGGGTGTTCCGGCGGACCCCTCCCATCCCCCGTCCTCGGTGCCCTTCCTGGCCCTGGGCGCCTGGATCCTCACCGTGGGCTGGTTCGGGTTCAACGTCATGTCGGCCCAGAAGCTGGCCGACATCTCGGGCCTGGTGGCGCTCAATTCGCTCATGGCCATGGTGGGCGGCGTGCTGGCGGCGGTGCTGGCCGGGCGCAACGACCCGGGCTTCGTCCACAACGGCCCGCTGGCCGGGCTGGTGGCGGTGTGCGCGGGCTCCGACATCATGCACCCGGTGGGGGCGCTGGTGACCGGTGCGGTGGCCGGGGCCCTGTT
>JALSIK010000301.1 GCA_026990045.1 Chromatiales bacterium
CAGCAGGAGATGTGCGTGGAGCAGACCACCCTATACCAGGAACAGGCCCGCCGGAACCCGGACCTGTACCAGACGCTGGAACGGGCCATGCGCGAGGCGTACCCCGATTTCAGCCTCGACCGGGCAGTGCAGCCGGTCAAGGACTGGTCGAGGGTGGCGGTGGTCCGCACGGAAGAATATTTCGACGGCCCGCGCTACGCGCGCTACCGGTACTGGAAGACCTACCGCAT
Source organism: Chromatiales bacterium (assembly GCA_026990045.1). GTDB lineage: Bacteria > Pseudomonadota > Gammaproteobacteria > CAMYNG01 > CAMYNG01 > JALUTW01. Next base: position 231 of record JALSIK010000301.1, read on the forward strand.
CGCCGAAGACGGGACCTGCCGCCTGCTGGAGCGCAAACGGGCCGCCGCGGAGATCGACGACGGCAGGACGCGCTACTTCGTGGACTTCACCGCCCGGAAGGCGCAGGCCGTGCTCGGGCCGGGGCCTGCCGCCGACGCGGCCCGGGCGCGCCTCGGGGCCTCGGCGCAGACCATGCCCGGAACGTGGCGCCACCTGTCCCGTCACCTGATCGCGGCCCCCCGGAACCTGGCCCGCCGCCTGCGGGACGGTTTCGAGATGCAGGGCCGCGAGCTGGTGGTGCCACGGGAATGGTGCGATCGGATCACGTTCAAGGGGGACCGGTCGGCCATGGTCTGCCTGTGGTCCAGGGCCCGGGTCTATCCCGGGCCGGTGGAACGCCCGGTGGTGCTGTGGTGGCAGCGCCGCGTGGGTCCGGACACCGATACCGGCAAGGCCGTCGCCGTGCGCCGCCTGGCCCGGATCCCCGATGCCATGTTCAAGATCCCGCCCGACGTGGTCATCGTCCCCCGGCGAAAAAGGGGCAACAGCCCCGGAAACCCCGTGAAAGGAGCAGCGCCATGAACACCGCAGCGTTACCGTTTCGCCAGCGCGGCCAGGCCGTGACCGAGTTCGCGGCCATGGGCGCCGTGCTGGTGCCCCTGTTCCTGCTGGTCCCGTTGCTGGGCAAGGTGTCGGATCTCAACCACACCACCATCGAGGCCAGCCGTTACGCGGCGTGGGAGCGCACGGTGGCCGATACCGGGCAGAAGCCGGATACCGAACTGGCAGCGGAGATCCAGCGCCGCCTGTACTCGCGCCCGGACATGCCCATCCACACCGGGGCGGGGCGGCCCGACGTCAAGAAAGATCGCAATCCCCTGTGGACGGGCTACGGCGGCAAGGACGTGCTCCGCTCCGCCGTGGACGACGTGGGCATGGGCGTGAGCGAGGGCAAGGCACCCGGCCCCCTGTCCTCCGCCGTGGCCTCCGTCGTCACCCGGGCCGGCCAGCTCATGGGCAGGTTCAACTCCGGCGCCCGGTTCGACCTGGAGAACGACGGCCTGTATGCGGCCCGCGTGGGGACCAACGTGGGGGCCAACGACCTCGCCTTCCTGGGCAGCAAGGACTGCTCCGGCAAGGACTCCAAGGAGGTCTTTGCCTGCATCACCCGCCAGAACGTGATCCTGGCCGACGGGTGGGACGCGAGCGGCCCGCAACAGGTGGAAGCGCGCACCAAGGCCTTTGTGCCCCTGGGCATCTTCTCCGGCGTCACCAAGGTGACGGACATCGTGGGCAAGGTCCCCTTCATGAAAGAGTGGGGGCGTTTCGATCCCGGCTACGTGGCCCCCGACGTGGTGCCGCGCGACCGCCTGGGACGCTACGAGGGGTGATCGTGCACCGTCCCGCTTCAAACCGGTCGCACGGCATTTTCCTCGCCGTGACGATGGTGCCGGCGGCCGCGCTGTTGTCACCGCCGGCCGAGGCCGCCCCGCCCGAGGTCACCGCCCCGCCGGACAGCCGGGTGCAGTGGGTGGGCAAGGACATGACCCACAACGGCGTGCCCATGAGCGTGCGTCGCTTCGACACCCGCCTGAGCCCCGCCGCGGTGCTCCAGTTTTACCGGGACCGCTGGACCAGCGGGCCCCGTCGCCCGCCGGTGGAGAACCAAGTGGGCGGGTGGTCCATCATCGGCCGCCGGGTGGACGGCTACTACGTCACCGTGCAGGTGCGCCCGGGTGCGGGGGGCTCGGAGGGGTTCATCGGCGTGTCCACGCTCCCCCGGCTCGAGGATGAGCCGGAGCTGGACCAGGACTTTCCGCGCCTGGCCGGTACCCGGGTGGTGTCGGACACCCGGTCCGAGGACGAGGGCAAGAGCGGGCAGACCCTGGTGCTGCACAACGACTACTCGGTGCTGGCCAACGCCCGTTACTACCGCGAACAGCTCCCGGCCAGGGGCTGGGCCCTGCGCCAGGACCGCTCGCCGCCGGGGCGCGGCGAGCACGTCCAGTACTTCGAGCGCCGCCGCGAGTCCGTCCACATCGTCATCGCGGAGGACCCGGGCGGCGGCACCAGCGTCGTGGTCAACAAGGTGAAGCATCATGTCGAGTAGGAGGCTGCGCGTGAAGACGCCGCGAACCCAGCGGGGCAATGCCAGCGTGGAGTGGACGCTCATCACCTTCGCCCTGCTGGCGGCCCTGTTCGTCCCCTACGACGGGCAGCAGTCCGTCGCCACCATGTTCATGGAGGCGGTGCGGGACTTCTACGCCAACTCGTCGTTTCCCCTGTCCCTGCCCTGAGGGCAGGCCACGCCTTTAGCAAGATCGGAGGCGAAGACCATGAAGATGAAATCGGCCCCCAAGGCCCTGCTCAACCGCAATTTCATCATGCTGGCGGTGGCCGCCGCGCTTGGAGTGGGCGGGGTCTACGTCACCAACAAGTTCATCGAAAGCCGCATTGCCGAGTACGAGCAGGCGCTCAAGGGCAGGCAGAAGATGATCGAGGTGGTGGTGCCCAACCGCAACCTCCCGCGCGGCACCCGCATCCGTGCCGCCGACCTCGCCATCCGCGAGGTGCCCGCCGAGTACGTGCACGGCGGCGTGGTGACCGAGGCCAAGTACCGGATCGCGGAGGGCCAGCGGCTGGCCTTCCCCGTGGACAAGGGCAAGCCCCTGCTGTGGGCGCACCTGGAAACCGGGTCGGTGCCCACCTTCTCGGGCAAGCTGCCCGAGGGCTACCGTGCCCTCACCTTCCCGGTGGACGAGATCAATTCCGTGTCCGGCCTGCTCCAGCCCCGGGACCGCATCGACCTGATCCTCACCTACCGGCCCAAAAAGACCCAGGTCACCGTGCCGTTGCTGCAGAACGTACTGGTCCTGGCCACCGGCACCACCATCATGCCCCAGAAGTACAACAGCCAGCGCGCCGCCGGCACGGCCTACCGCACGGTGACGGTCCAGGTCACGCCCGCCGACGCCGAGCGCATCATCCTGGCCCAGGCGGCGGGCAAGATCACGGCGGTCCTGCGCCATCCCGACGACAAGGCGGTGCACCCGCCCAAGTATCTCACCGTGGCCACCCTGTTCGGGGACAAGAAGCCCAAGCGGCGCGCGCGCCCGCGGGGCCCGCGCATCCGTTTCATCATCGGGGGCAAGTGAGGGCCCGGAGACCGGCACCGGATGCCGCCGACGATCACCAGCAAGAGGACGTACGAAAAGCATGAAGGTTCGCTGTACGCCATGGCCGGTGCGCCTCGCCGCCTGCCTCGCCCTGATGCTTGCCGCCGCCGGCGCCCGCGCGCTGGAGCCGGTCAAGCTGGACATGTTCGTGGGCCAGGTCCACGTGCTGCGCGACGTCGCCCTTGAGACCGTGGCCATCGGCAACGGCAAGCTGATCAAGGTCAAGACCATGCCCCGCCGCCAGCTGCTCATCATCGCGGAAAAGCCCGGCAGCACCTCCTTGCACCTGTGGCACAAGGACGGCACCGAAAGCGCCTACAACATCCGCATCGCCGAGGCCGACCCGGAACTGCGGGTGCGGCGCGAAAAGATGATCCACATGGACGTCAAGATCGTCGAGTTCCGCAAGCAGGCCCTGCGCAAGCTGGGCATCAACTGGGCCAAGCAGGCCGACGGGCCGGGGTTCGCCATCGCCGGCGACTTCCAGAGCTCCACCCTGTTCCGCGGCAGCACCTCCAATGCCACCTTCGACAACCTGCCCCTCAATGTCCGCCCGTTCCAGGCTTGGTTCGGCATCGCCACCGAGATCACCTCGCGCCTCAATTACCTGGCCACCACCGGCGACGCGGTGACCCTGGCCGAACCCAGGCTGTCTTGCCGCAACGGCGGGGTGGCCAAGTTCCTGGCCGGGGGCGAGGTGCCGTACCCGGTCACCTCGGCCCTGGGCCAGACCAACGTACAGTTCAAGGAATACGGCATCCGCCTCAACATCTCGCCCATCGCCGATCCCACCGGCTTCATCGCCGCCAAGATCCTGGCCGAGGTGAGCCAGATCGACCCGTCCGTGACCGTGCAGGACGTACCCGGCCTGATCACCCGCCGCACCGAGACCGAGATGAACGTCCGCGAGGGGGAAACCATCGTCATCTCCGGCCTCATGAACGCCGAGTCCAGCCGCGACACCGACAAGATCGCCGGCCTGGGGGACATTCCCATACTGGGCTGGCTGTTCAAGTCGGAGAACTTCCGCAACCAGCTCACGGAACTGGTCATCTTCGTCACCCCGCGCATCTTCGATCCCGGCGTCAGCCCCGACGGGGACCGCCTGCGCGCCGCCCGCGAGCGCCGTGGCGCCCGGCTCGAGGAGATCCGGGGTGTTCTCGACGTGGACCTGCTGGAGTGACCCGCGTGTTCGAGGTGCTCTACCAGAGACAGAACGGCGAGCGCCACCGGTTCAAGGCCTCGGCCCCGGTGTGCACCATCGGCAGCGGCCGGGGCAACGACCTGGTCCTCAAGAGCCGCCAGGTGGCCAAGGTCCATGCCGAGATCGTCATGGATGACGACGGCATCCGCATTGCCGACAAGGGCAGCATGACCGGCACCTGGGTCAACCGCGAGAGAGTGGTGACCTACGGGCCCATCCACCCGGCCGACGAGATCATCATCGGGGACTGGCGCCTGTGGATAAACGGTGCCCGCAAGAACACCGCCCGGCCCTCGCCCCGGCCGGCCGTGCCGGCGGCACCGTCCCCGGAAGCGCCGGCCGCCGGCCCGGGCCTCCCTGTGCCGGTGCCGGAGCAGGACGACGAGAGCCTGTACTGGCGCCAGTACCTGCACGACAAGCTCATTGAGCAGATGGACCTGCGGCGCAAGGACGTCCATTCCATGTCGGACGACCAGTTGCGGCGGGAAACGGAAGCACTGCTGGAGGAAATCCTTGCCGACCACGACGACGAGATTCCCTCCGGCATCGACCGCGCCCAGCTCCACGCGGACGTGCTCAACGAGGCCGTGGGCCTGGGGCCCCTGGAGCGCCTCCTGGCCGACGACAGCATCACCGAGGTGATGGTCAACCGGGCGAACCAGATCTTCGTGGAGCGCAACGGCCGGCTGGAACTGAGCGACTGCACCTTCACCAGCGACCACGCCGTGCTGTCCGTCATCGAGCGCATCATCTCGCCCCTGGGCCGGCGCATCGACGAATCCAGCCCCATGGTGGACGCCCGCCTCAAGGACGGGTCCCGCGTCAACGCCATCATCCCGCCCCTGGCGATCAAGGGACCGAGCCTGACCATCCGCAAGTTCGCCAAGAAGCGCCTGCGGTTCGAGGACCTGATCCGGTTCGGTTCCCTGGACGAGCCCATGGTGGAGTTCCTGCGGGTGTGCGTGGAGCAGCGCAAGAACATCATCGTCTCCGGCGGCACCGGCTCGGGCAAGACCACGTTGCTCAACGTCCTGTCCAACTTCATCCCCATGAACGAGCGCATCGTGACGGTGGAGGATGCCGCGGAGCTCCAGCTCAACCAGCCCAACCTGGTGTCGCTGGAGAGCCGGCCGCCCAACCTGGAAGGCAAGGGCGCCATCACCATCCGCGACCTGGTGCGCAACGCCCTGCGCATGCGCCCCGACCGCATCGTGGTGGGCGAATGCCGCGGCGGCGAGGCGCTGGACATGCTCCAGGCCATGAACACCGGCCACGACGGCTCGCTCACCACGGCCCACGCCAACAGCCCGCGCGACGTGCTGTCGCGCATCGAGGTCATGGTGATGATGGCCGGGATGGAATTGCCGGTGTCGGCCATCCGCGAGCAGATCGCCTCGGCCGTGGACATCATCGTCCAGCAGGCCCGGTTCCCGTGCGGCTCGCGCAAGGTGACCCACATCACCGAGGTGGCGGGCATCGAGAGCGGGACCATCCAGCTCCAGAACATCTTCGTGTTCAACCAGACCGGGGTCGACGAGAACGGCAAGGTCGCCGGCCGGTTCGAGCCGTGCGGCTTCGTCCCGTCGTTCTACGAAGAGCTGGCGCGCATCGGCCTCGACCTGGACCTCTCCATCTTCGGCCAGCCCAGGAGCTTCCAGTGACCACCTCGCTCTACTTCGTGCTCGGGGCCGTCTTCGTGGCCGTTCTCACCGTCGCCTGGGTTTTC
>JALSIK010000302.1 GCA_026990045.1 Chromatiales bacterium
TCCCGCTTGAGGGTGAACGCCACCTCTTGCCCCGGCTCGATGCCCGACAGGTCCACGCCCTCGGCGGTGAAGAAGTCCATGGTCATGGCCGGCCAGCCCAGGAGCGGAATGGGCTCGTGGGCCAGCTTGACCATGCCGTGGTCCGCCATCACGCTCTCCACCTTGCCCCGGCCGGGAATCGGCCCCCCGGCCGGCGCAATGGCGGCGATCCGCCAGCGCTCCCCGTCCTGCTCCAGGGTGAACACCACCTCCTGGCCGGCCTCGATGCCCGACAGGTCCACGCCCTCGGCGGTGAAGAAGTCCATGGTCATGGCCGGCCACTCGAGGACATCGATGGGCTCGTGGGCCAGCTTGACCATGCCGTGGTCGGCCATCACGCTCTCCACCTTGCCCCGGCCCGTGACCGTTTCCCCGTCCTTCTTCTTCTCCTCCGGCGGTTCGGGCTCGGTCATGCGCATCATGCTGGCCTTGATGCTGGCCTCGGAGTCGATGAGGAACTGTCCGGAGACGACCACCTTCTCGCCCTCCTTCAGGCCGTCGACGATCTCCAGCCAGTCACCCGATTCGATGCCCACCTTGACCGGGCGCGGGGCGAAGCGCCCGTCGCCGAGGTCCACGATGACCCGGTTCTCGGTCTCCATGCGGATGAGGGCCTCGCGCGGAATGACCAGGACATTCTCCTTGAACCCGCCGTAGATCCGCACGTTGGCGTACATGTTGGGCTTGAGGGCCTCGTCCGGGTTGTGGAAGCGCAGGCGCACGGTGAGGGTCCGGGTCCGCGGATCCAGGTTGGGATAGATGTATTCCACCTTGCCTTCCCACACCCGCCCCGGGATGAAGGACAGGCGCACCTCGGCCGGGTCGTTCTCGTGCACCCAGTGCACCTGCTGCTCGAAGACCTCGGCCAGCAACCACACCGTGGACAGGTCGGCGAGCTGCATCATCTCGGTGGAGGGCTTGATGTACATCCCGGCCCGCACGGCGAGGGCGGCCACGATGCCGTCCTGGGGCGCATAGAAACGGATGGTCTGCCGGACCTTTTTCGTCCGGCGCAGGCGCTCGATCTGGTCGCGCGACACCCCCAGCGCGATGAGGCGCTCGCGCGAGGCCTCGACCAGGATCTTGTTCCCGCTGCGGATGGCCTGGAGATACTCCTCCTGGGCATTGACCAGGGTGGGCGAATAAAGGGTGTAGAGGAGCTGGCCCTTCTTCACCCGCTCACCCTCGGATTCCACCATCAGTTCCTCGATCCAGCCGTCGGTGCGGGGATGCACGTGAACCAGGTGGGACTCGTCGTAGTACACGTATCCCACCGTCTCGATGAGACGTCCCAGGCGCGCCCGCTCCACCACCGCCGTGCGCACGCCCAGGTTCTGGATCACGACCGGCGAGATCTTCACCGCGCCGTCGTCGCCGCCGGCCTCGTCCTCGTACACCGGGATGAGATCCATGCCCATGGGGGACTTGCCCGGCTTGTCGCGCCGGTAGCTGGGATCCATGGGCGCGACCCAGTAGAGGATCTTGCGCTCTTTCTTGCCCCCGGCCTGGCCGCCGCCGGCGGCCTGTTCCGCCGGGGCCTCGGCGGTCTCGTCACCGCTGCACGCCGCGAGAGCGGCGGCCGCGACAAGAAGGACAATCAGCTTGAGTCGATTTCTCATGGTTCACTCTCCGCGGTGCGTGTCCCCGCTCTCCCCCGCCAGGTACAACAGGCGGGCCTGGGTCTTGAGATGGTCCACGTGCAACCGGATGTATTGCAGGCGGGTCTCCAGCTCGATGATGCGCGCCCGCATGAGCTGGTTGAAGTCGTCGGTGTCGCTCTGGTAGGCGTTGAGGGCGGCGATGGCGTTTTCCGTCGCCTTGGGCACCAGGTAGGTGCGGTAGTAGTCGACCCGCTCGCCCAGCAGCGTCCAGGTGGCGTAGGCGTCGTCCAGCATCCGCACCAGC
>JALSIK010000303.1 GCA_026990045.1 Chromatiales bacterium
CCTCGCCGCGGGCGAGCGTGTGCGCGGTCTCAGGCGGCATGGTCCCGGTCCTCCTGCGCCGCGGTCTGGCTGCGGCCGCGGCTCACCGGCAGGCGCACGGTGAGGCGGGCCCCGCCGCCCCGCCGGTTCTCCGCCCACAGCACGCCGCCGTGCTCCTCGACGATCTTCTTCACGATGGCCAGTCCCAGCCCCGTCCCGCGGGGCTTGGTGGTGACATAGGGTTCGAACACCTGTCCCAGCAACTCCTCCGGGATGCCGGGGCCCGAGTCCTGGACCTGCAGTTCGACGAAATGGCAGTTGGATTGCTGCATGCAGCGGGTACTCACCTCGATGCGGGCCCCGGGGGCATAGTCTACGGCCTCCAGGGCGTTCTTGAACAGGTTGTGCAGCAACTGGCGCAGCCGCCCGTCATCGGCTTCCACGGGGGGCAGCTCCGGGTCCAGCCGGATATGGAAGTGGACGCCCTGGCGCTCACCGGTGTAGAGGTCCGCCACCTCCCGCACCAGCCGGTTGAGGTCCACCCGCCCCAGCCGCATGCGTGGCATGCGGGCGTAGTCCGAAAACGCCTTGACCATCTCCTTGAGGTGTTCCACATGCTGCACGATGGTGCCGGTGGAGCGGTCCAGCATCTGCGCCGCTTCCGGGTCCAGGCGCGAGAGCAGCTTCTGGCGCAGGCGCTCGGCGGCGAGCTGGATGGGAGTCAGGGGATTCTTGATCTCGTGGGCCAGGCGCCGGGCCACCTCGCCCCAGGCCGCGTCGCGCTGGGCTTGCATCAGGTCCGTGATGTCGTCGAACACCAGCACGTGGCCGCCGGGCGCCGTTGCGCCCGGCCCCAGGTTGGCGCCGCGCCAGATGAACACCCGGCGGCCGCCCGGGCCGAACAGGGTCACCTCCTCCTCCCAGGTGTCCTCCCCCGATTCCAGGTGGGGGGCGATGGCGTCCACCAGGAACTGGAGCCGGGTGTGATCGTCCACCACGTGGATCAGGGGCTGGCCGCGGTACGCGGCCAGGTCCGCGCCCAGCATCTGCGAGGCCGCCGTGTTGGCCGTGCGCAGGCGCAGGTCCGTGTCGAGGGTCAAAACGCCAGAGGACAGGTTGGCCAGCACCGCTTCCAGGTAGGCGCGCTGCTCCTCCGCCGCCTGCTGGCTGCGGCGGATCTCCTTCTGCGCCAGGCTGATGCGCCGCGTCATCTCGTTGAAGGAGCGCACCAGGAAGCCCAGCTCGTCGCGTCCCGGCAGGGGCAGGCGCTTGGTGTAGTTGCCCTCGGCCACCGCCCGGGTGCCCTCGGCCAGGTCCGAGATGGGCTGGACCAGGCGGCGCGAGGCGTACAGCGCCGCCAGCACCGCGGTGAGCACCGACAGCAGCAGCACCAGGGACAGGGTCAGGAGAAAGGTGTACTTGAGGGGCGTGCGCAGGTAGGCCAGCTCGCGGTAACGCCCCACCGCCGCCTGCACGTGCTCGGCCAGGGTGTTGATGTGGGCCGCCACGGGGTAGAGGGCCTGGAGCACCAGCGGCTCCACCGTGGGATCGCCCCGCGGAACCCGGGCCACGGCGCGGATGAACAGGCCCCGGCCGGTGATGGGCACCAGGCCCACGGCGTCCTCGCCGGCGCGGGCCTTGGCCGCCACCCCCGAGTCCAAGGGCTGGGGCACCAGCTGGTCGGCGTTGGCCATGGAAGCGGCCACGATGCGCCCGCCCGGGGCGTACAGGGCCAGCTCGCTGGCGCTGGACCTGGCCCGCAGGTCGTTGAGGGTGAGCGCCGCCACGCCCTGGGGCACGGTCTCCAGTTCTTCCGCCATGCCGCGGGTCTGGTCCATGAGCTCGCGCATGCGCAGGCCCAGGGAGGCCCGGCTCAGGTCCAGGGCCTCGTCCAGGGCCTTTTCCACCTCCACGTCGAACCAGGAATCGATGCCGCGCTGGAGGAAATCGAAGGAGAACC
>JALSIK010000304.1 GCA_026990045.1 Chromatiales bacterium
CGGGTGCAGCGCCCAGGCCACGTGCAGCGGCCCGGTGAGCATCCAGGGCCGGGACATCTACCGCGTCACCAGCACCGGCACCTGCGGCAGCGGCGAGGCCGTGGCCCGGCGCACCATCCAGGTGGGGGCAAGGGCGCCATGACACCGGCCCGGTTCGTCGTTGCCATCCTGCTGGCCATGGTGCTGGTGGCGCCCGCCGCCCCGGCCGCGCCCGGCGACATCCTGTTCAGCGACGACTTCGAGCGCAACGCCCTGGGACCGGCCTGGACCGTGGTGACGGGGGGCGGGGACGCCGGCATCGGCAGTTACACCGCCAGCAGCCCCACCCGCTCCCTGTACACCCGCTGGGGGCCGGTCACGGTCACCAGCACCACGGTCAACCTCGCCGTGCCCGGGGCCGAGCTGCAGATCTGGATCCGGCGCGGTGCCGACAGCTTCAGCGAGGATCCGGACAACGGCGAAGATCTTGCGGTGGAATTCCTGGCCTCCGACGGGACCTGGGTGGAGCTGGAGCGCTTCACCGGGGCCGGCACGCCGGGCGAGATCTTCACCCGCACGTACACGCTGCCATCATCGGCCCTGCACGCGGGCTTCCGGCTGCGCCTGCGCCAGATCAACGGCAGCGGCAGCAACGGCAACGGCGGCAACGGCTGGGACTACTGGCACGTGGACGACGTGACCATCACGGAGACCAACGCACCCCCGCCCCCGCCCCCCGTGTGCTCGCCGGCCCTGTTCGAGGACGGTTTCGAGACCGGCGCCCTGGCCCCCAAGTGGACCGAGGCCGGCGCGGGCGGGGACGCCGGCGTGGGGGCGCAGACGGCGGCCTCGGGCACCTATTCCATGTTCACGCGCTGGGGCCAGGTGACGGTCACCAGCATTCCCGTGGACCTCTCGGGCCAGCTCGCGGTGGAGCTGTCGGTGTGGGTGCGCCGGGGCGCCGACGCCTTCAGCGAGGACCCGGACAACAACGAGGACCTGGTGATCGAGTTCCTCGACAACGGGGGCACCTGGACGGCGCTGGAGACCTTCCCCGGCAACGGCACGCCGGGCGAGATCTTCAACCGCAGTTATGCGCTGCCGGGCCCGGCGCTGCACGCCGGCTTCCGGCTGCGCTTCCGCCAGACCGGCGGCAGCGGCAGCGACTGGGACTACTGGCACGTGGACGACGTCTGCCTCCAGGCCGTCACGCCGCCGGCGCCGGTGGCCTATTACGCCATGGAGGAATCGGCCTGGAACGGCAGCGCCGGCGAAGTCAAGGACAGCTCCGGCAACGGCAACCATGGCACCGCGGTGGGCAATGCCACCACCAACTGGGTGGCCCCGGCCATCCCCGGCGACCCCGGCACCTGCGGCTACGGTGAGTTTCCCTTCAACGACACCGCCGCCGTCCAGGACGCTGTGGACACCCGGGTGGATATCAACGACATCGGCAACCGTGGCACCATCTCCTTCTGGTACAAGAGCAACACGCGCTGGGGACAGCCCAACCGTGATCGCCAGCTCCTGGACGCCTCCACCGATGTCTTCGGCGACTGGCGGGACAAGTACTTCTTCCTCGTCCTGCGCGACCGGGGCCGGCTGCGTTTCGCCCTGGAGGACTCCAACGACGGCGATTTCATTCTCGAGACGCGCCGGCTCAACTTCGCCCGCGACGTCTGGGTGCACATCGCCGTGACCTGGGACCTTCCGGGCGACACCCTGCAGATCTATGTCAACGGCAACCTGGAGGAGAGGGACACCTTCCCCACCAACGGCATCCTGGGCGATCTCGCCACCCTCTACGCCGGGGACAACCGCGGCAATTACCTGGTGAGCGGCGCCACCGGTGCCTCTGCCGACGGCTCCATCGACGAGCTGCGCATCTATTCCAAGGTCCTGTCCCAGTCCCAGATCCAGGCCGACATGAACGCCGTCCAC
>JALSIK010000305.1 GCA_026990045.1 Chromatiales bacterium
CCCCCTTCGCCGCCCTGTTCGGGCTGGCCTTCCACAGCGCCTTCACCTTCAACCTCTACATGCTGCCGACCACCCTGGTCGCGGCCCTGCTGTTCGCCCGCCTGCACGCCACCGTGGCCGGCGCCGTGGCCGCCCGGGGCGGGAACCTCCTGCAGGCCCTGCGTCCCGGCCTGTTCCGCGCCATGCAGGCGGCCCTGGTGCTGGCCGTGGCCCTGCCCTTCGGCCGCCTGGTGCTGGCCGACCGGGCCACGGAAACCGGGCGCGCCCTGGCCACCGAGGCCCGGCTCGAGGAAGCCCACGCCCGCTTCCTCGCCGCCCAGCGCCACGCCCCGGAGATCGACACCCCCTGGTACACCGACGCGGATCTGCTGCGGCGCAGCGCCGCCCTCCTGCCGGACCGGCCCGCCCTGGCCCGGGAACTGCTCGAGGAGGCCCTGCGCAAGGCCGACCGGGCCATCGCCCTCAACCCCTACCGGCCCCACAGCCACACCATTCGCGGCCAGATCCTCGCCGCCCTGCGGCCGGGCGATCCCCGGGCGGCCGCCGCCTGGCGCGAGGCCCTGGCGCGCGATCCCCGTTATCTCCCGGCCCGCCTCGACCTGGCCCGGCGCCTCATGGATGAAAAACGGGACGGCGAGGCCCTGGCACTGCTGCGGGCCGGGCTCGATTTGTCCTACCCGCTGCGCTCCCCCGACCTGATGGCATACCTGGATCTCGTCGAACGGCTCGCGCGGCGCACGGGCGACATCGCGCTGGCCGATCGGATCGAACGCAGCCGCGCGCGCCTCGAAGCCCTGCGCGGGAAGGAGAAAGAAGATGAGCCGCGCTGACGCCCAACCGATCTGCCGGACTCGCCACCGGGGCTTCACCCTGGTGGAGCTGGTGGCGGTGCTGCTCATCGTCGGCATCCTGGCCGCCTACGCCCTGCCGCGTTTTATCGGCCCCGACGCCAGCGAGGCGGTCACGGCGCGGGACACCCTGCTCATGGCGGCACGCCGCGCGCGGCAGCTGGCCATGAACCAGGGCAGCGGCGCCGGCGTGCAACTGGTGGTGGACAACGCCGCCCACGAGGTGCGGATCGAATACACCGACGGCACGCCGCAGACCCTGCGCTACCCGCTGCCGGCGGCCATCGCCGTTGGCAGCGTCAGCGTGGCCTACGACGGCCTCGGCAACGCCGCCGCCACCACCATCACCGTGGCCGGCAGCGACAACGTGTGCATCGAAACCACGGGGTACGCCCACCGATGCTGAAGCGCCGCGAACAGGCCGGTTTCACCCTGGTGGAGCTCGTGGTCTTCATCGTGGTGGTGAGCCTGGCCCTGACCGGGGTGATCCTGGTGATCAACCGCACCGTGACCCTGGCGCCCGAGGCGCTGGTGCGCACCCGCGCCCTGGAGATCGCCCAGGCCTACCTGGACGAGATCGCCACCCGCCGCTACGACGAGAACACGGGGCAGGGCGGGGTACCCCGGTGCGACAGCACCGACCCCGGCGCGCAAGCCTGCAGCAACACGCTCGGCCCCGAGGGCGAGACCCGCGAGGTGTACGACGACGTGGACGACTACCACGGCCTCGACGACAGCCCGCCGGTGGACGTGGGCGGCAACCCCTTCCCGGGCTACGACGGCTACCGGGTGCGGATCAGCGTGGCCTATGCCGGCACCGAGGTCGGCCTGGCCAATGATCGCCTGGCCAAGCGGGTGAGCCTCGTGATCACCGCGCCCGACGGCCAGACCATTCCCGTGACCTTCTACCGGGGGAACTTCTGATGCGCCGCGCGGCCGGTTTCAGCCTCGTCGAGCTCATCGTGGTGATCCTGGTGCTGGGCATCGTCAGCGCCGGCACCGCCATCTACATCGTGCGCGGCATGCAGGCCTACACCGACACGGTGCGCCGCGACCGCCT
>JALSIK010000306.1 GCA_026990045.1 Chromatiales bacterium
CGCCCACGAGGCCGGGCTGGAGCCCTCCCGGCGTGCCTTCGGCCTCCACGACGAGGACCCGCAGCAGGTTGGGGACCCCGGGCAGCGACCGGCTGCCGAGGCCGGTGCCCGTGTGCGCGAGCCGCCCGCCCGCCGCCGGGCTGTCGAAGCCGGGATCCAGGTGGCGCACGATGGCCGCCCCGGTGGGCGTCACCCGCTCCCCCGCCACGCCGTCATCGGTCACCGGCAGGCCGCGGATCAGCTCGGCGACCGCCGGGGCCGGCAGCGGCAGCCGCCCGTGGGCGGTCTCCACGGTGCCCCGGCCCAGGGGCAGCGGCTCGCAGGTCCACTCCGCCGCCGCCACGGTCTCTATGAGGGCGGCGGCGGCCACCACGTCCACCAGCGAATCCACCGCGCCCACCTCGTGGAAGGCCACTTCTTCGGGCGCCACGCCGTGCACGCGGGCCTCGGCCTCCGCCAGCAGGCCGAAGATGTCCAGCGCGCGTTCGGCCACCCCGGGCGCGAGGCCCGCCTCCCGGATGCGGCGGCGCAGCGCCGCCCAGTGGACGTGGCGGTGGCCGTTCCCGGGGGCGGCGTGCTCGTGCACCCGGAACCGGCGGCCGGTGATGCCGTGGCTGGCGCCGCCGGCCAGGGTGATCTCCGCGGTCTCCTCCGGCACCACCCGGCGCACCGCGGCCAGGACGGGGTCCAGGGCCCCGGGAAAGGCGTCCAGCAGGGCGGCGGCGAACATGTCGCCGGCGATGCCGCCCACGGGCTGGAGGTGGATGCGCCGGGTCGCCACGTCAGGCGGCCCCGCTGCGCACGGCCGGGCCCGGGGCCGCGGCCTGGTCCAGGAGGAAGGCCAGGACCCGGGCGGGGGCGGACGGCGACAGGCGGGGGCCCTTCAGCCCGCAGTGATGGTGGAGCCCCGGCGTGGTGTTGATCTCTCCCACCACGCCCCCGGTCTCTTCCAGCGGCCGGGTCGGATCCAGGGTGATGATGTCCACGCCGGCGAAGCGGCTGCCCAGGGCGGCGCAGGCCCGGGCACCGGTGGCGCGGATGGCCGCGCAGATCTCGCCCGTGGCCTCGTGGGTGTAGACGGTGCGGATCTCCTCGCGGTCCTCCAGCGGCGCGGCCACGGACTTGGCCAGGACCTCCCGGCCGGCGGCGGGCACAGTGGCGAGGGCCAGGCCCTGGGCGGCGAGGGTGGCCCGCAGGTCACGGTCGGAGGCGGACGGCACCGGCAGCCCGCGGGCCCGGCATTGGCCGGCCACCAGCTCCGCCAGGGTGGCGCGGCCGTCGCCCGTGACCCACAGGCCGCGGCGGCGGGAGGCCGCGATCATCTCGCCGTCCAGGTAGAGCAGGCGGTAGGTCTCCCCGGCCACCAGGGTCTCGATGATCACCTGCTCATCGAACAGGGAGGCCAGGGCCACGGCCCGCCGGCACTCGGCCAGGGTCTCGAGGTGAGTGGTCACACCCATGCCCGCCGAGGTGCCGCGCGCCGGCTTGACCACGAACGGCCCCGGGTGCCGGCGCACGAAGTCTTCCAGGCCCGGGCCGTCCCCGGCCGCCAGCACCCGGTGGGCCGGCACCGGGACGCCGGCCTCCCGGAACAGGCGGTAGGAGACGGGCTTGTGCCCCGCCAGGCGCAGGACCACCGGGTTGTCCAGCGGCGTCACGTGGGCCGAGACCACCACCGCGTCGTCTCCCCGGGACAGGCGCCAGATGCCCTCGGCCAGCTCCTCCAGTTCCGCCCCCACCTCTTGTGCCGCCTCCGCCCACAGGCGCCGGTAGCGGGCCACCCGGTCCCAGACGTAGACCGTCTTGGCGCGTCCCGCCAGCCGCCGCAGGAGCCGCAGCAGCCGGTAGCGAAGGCGCAGGATCCGGAGGCGGTTCACCGGCATGGGG
>JALSIK010000307.1 GCA_026990045.1 Chromatiales bacterium
CCCGCTCACCAACCCGGCCGGGGCACCCCACCAGCTCCTGGGCGTGTACTCGGCGGCCCTGGTGGAGCCCCTGGCCCGGGTGCTGCACCGCCTGGGCAGCCGCCACGTGCTGGTGGTGCACGGCGAGGACGGCGTGGACGAGATCAGCCTGGGCGCGCCCACCCGCGTGGCCGAGCTGCGCGACGGCGAGATCCGCAGCTACACCATCACCCCCGAGGAGTTCGGGCTCGAGCGCGCGCCGCTGGAGGCCCTGCAGGTGGCCACCCCGGAGGAGTCCCTGGCCATGATCCGCTCGGTCCTGGACGACGAGCCGGGCCCGGCCCGGGACATGGTCCAGCTCAACGCCGGGGCGGCCATCTATGCCGCCGACCTGGCCGATTCGCTGGAGGCCGGCATGCGCCGGGCCGACGAGGTCATCGCCAGCGGCGCGGCGCGCGAGCGGCTGGAGGCCCTGGTGCGCCTGAGCAACGAGCTGGCCGGGGGCTGAGGACGGAGGACAGAGGACAGGGGACGGAAGACAGGGGGCGTGTGCCCGCCCGTGGCCGGCGATGGATGGCGCGGCCCTGTCCTGTTCTTTCCCTCCCGCACGGCGGGGGAGGAGGGATGGAACCGGCAGTCGCGGTGGAAGGGGTTTCCGGGGCGTGAAAAGACGGTGCCCTCTCCCGGCGCGGGAGAGGGGACCGGTGTTACACCTCCGGCGGCGGACGGGGAGGCGGGCAGGACGTGCCCGCACGTAAACTTCCCCCTCTCCCCCGCATCGCGGGGGAGAGGGTCGGGGTGAGGGGGTGGGCACCGGGGCTGATACCAGCTCCTGGCCTGTTCCTCCGCTCGGGAGACGGGCGGCGTGGCCGGCCGGGTGCCGGTGGCCCGCTTGGAACACACAGGTTGAGCAGCATGTCCGCGAGTGTCGAGACGCCCGACATCCTGAAAAAGATCATCGCCCGCAAGCGCGAGGAGGTGGCCGCGCGCAGCGCGCGCCTGCCGCTCGCGAAGCTGAAGGTGCTGGCGCCCAACCAGCCGCCGGTGCGGGGCTTCGCGCAGGCCATGGCGGCCCGCCTGGAGGCGGGCGGGCCCGCCGTCATCGCCGAGATCAAGAAGGCCTCGCCCAGCCGCGGGGTGCTGCGCGACCCCTTCCATCCCGCCGCCATCGCCCGGGCCTACCAGCGCGGCGGGGCGGCCTGCCTGTCGGTGCTCACCGACCAGGACTTCTTCCAGGGCCGCGACGCCTACCTGCAGGAGGCGCGCGCCGCCTGCAGCCTGCCGGTGCTGCGCAAGGACTTCACCATCGACCCCTACCAGGTGTACGAGGCCCGCTACCTGGGCGCCGACTGCATCCTGCTCATCGCCGCGGCGCTGGACGACGCCCGCCTGCGCGGGCTGGCGGAGCTGGCCGGCGAACTGGGCCTGGACGTGCTGCTGGAGGTGCACGACGCCGCCGAGCTGGAACGGGTGCTGCAGGTGCCCGGGCGGCTGGTGGGCATCAACAACCGCGACCTGCGCACCTTCGCCACCCGGCTGGAGACCACGCTGGAGCTCTTGGACGCGATTCCCGCCGACCGCATCGTGGTGACGGAGAGCGCCATCCACACCCGCGACGACGTCGCCCTCATGCGCCGCCACAGCGTGCACGCCTTCCTCGTGGGCGAGGCCTTCATGAAGGCCGGCGATCCCGGGGCGAAACTGCGGGAGCTGTTTTTTTAGCAGGCTGTTTTTCAACAGCCTGCCAAGGCGGCTGGCTGCTGGGAGCTGGGACAGGCGCCGCTGCGTTCGGAGGACGGAGGACAGAAGGCCGCCTCATCCGGAATCGATTCGTCCTTCGCGCTCTTTGCGTCCTTGGCGCCTTTGCGTTGAAATTCAGCCCCGTAGGGCGGCACCGCGCAGCGA
>JALSIK010000308.1 GCA_026990045.1 Chromatiales bacterium
CCCCGGAAGGGGTGATGGGGCTGGGGCCTGGGGCCTGGGGGGCCGGGTCCGGCACGGGTGTGCGGGGCGCAGCGGGACTCCGGCTCCCCGCCCCCGGGCGCCTACAGCCGCATCTCGATGCCGGCCGCGGCCATGTGGCGCTTGGCCTGCTCGATGGCGTACTCGCCGAAGTGGAAGATGCTGGCCGCCAGCACGGCGTCGGCATGGCCCCGCAGCACCCCTTCCACCAGGTGGTCCAGGTTCCCCACCCCGCCGGAGGCGATGACCGGGACCGGCACCGCGTCGGCCACCGCCCGGGTCAGGGCCAGGTCGAAGCCCTCGCGGGTGCCGTCGCGGTCCATGCTGGTGAGCAGGATCTCGCCGGCGCCGAGGTCCACCATCTTCTTCGCCCACGCCACCGCATCGATGCCGGTGGCGGAGCGGCCGCCATGGGTGAAGATCTCCCAGCGCGGCGGGTCCTCGCTCACCCGCTTGGCGTCGATGGCCACCACGATGCACTGGGAGCCGAACTTCTCCGCCGCCCGGCGCACGAACCCGGGGTCCTTCACCGCCGCGGTATTGATGGCCACCTTGTCGGCCCCGGCGTTGAGCAGGCGCCGCACGTCGTCCAGGGTGCGGATGCCGCCCCCCACGGTGAGGGGAATGAACACCTCGCCGGCCACCTGCTCCACCACGTGGACCATGGTCCCGCGGTCCTCGTGGGAGGCGGTGATGTCGAGAAAGGTGAGCTCGTCGGCGCCCTCGGCATCGTAGCGCCGGGCGATCTCCACCGGGTCGCCGGCATCGCGGATGTCCACGAACTTCACGCCCTTGACCACGCGGCCGGCGTCCACGTCCAGGCAGGGAATGATGCGCTTGGCCAGGCCCATGACTCAGGGGCGGGGGGCGAGGGGCGAGGGGCGGGGCCCGGAGGAACCGACCGCCAGGGCAGGATACCTCATGCCGCGCACAGCTCGTCGGCCAGTTTCTGCGCCGCGGCGAAGTCCAGGGTGCCCTCGTAGATGGCACGGCCGGTGATGGCCCCCGTGATCCCCTCCTCGGCCACCTCGCACAGGGCGCGGATGTCGTCCAGATCGGTGATGCCGCCGGAGGCGATGACGGGCACGTTCACCGCCCGGGCCAGCTTCACCGTGGCCTCCACGTTGACCCCGCTCATCATGCCGTCGCGGCCGATGTCGGTGTAGACGATGGCCTCCACCCCGTCGTCGGCGAAGCGCCGGGCCAGGTCGATGACATCGTGGCGCGAGAGCTTGGACCAGCCGTCGATGGCCACCCGGCCGTCGCGGGCGTCCAGCCCCACGATGATGTGGCCGGGAAACTCCAGGCACAGGTCGTTGACGAAGTGCGGCGCGCTCACCGCCTTGGTGCCGATGATGACGTACTGCACCCCGGCATCCAGGTAGGCCGCCACCGTGTCCTCGTCGCGGATGCCCCCGCCCACCTGCACCGGCACCTCCGGGTAGGCCGCGGTGATGGCCCGGATGACCTCGCCGTTGACCGGGCGGCCGGCAAAGGCGCCGTTGAGGTCCACCAGGTGCAGGCGGCGGGCCCCGGCGGCCACCCAGCGGCCGGCCACGGCCACCGGGTCGTCGGAGAAAACGGTCTCGTCCTCCATGCGGCCCTGGCGCAGGCGCACGCACTTCCCGTCCTTCAGGTCGATGGCAGGGATGATGAGCATGGCGGCATCCTGGAATCGAAGGTGCTGGCGCGGCCGGCCCCGGCCGGGTGATCAGGGGGACCAGCGCAGGAAATTGGCGTAGAGCTGGAGTCCGGCGTGCTGGCTCTTTTCCGGGTGAAACTGGACCGCGAATACATTGTCACGGGCCACCGCCGATGTAAAGGGCAGCGGGTAACAGGTGGTGGCGGCGATG
>JALSIK010000309.1 GCA_026990045.1 Chromatiales bacterium
TGCGGACCCCGGCCTCCTCCGGCGTGGGATAGACGTGTGGGCGTGCCTGTTTCATGGCGGCACCTCCCGGGGATCACTGTGGGCCTGTCTCTCTTATCGGCCCCCGCAACCATCCCCTTGAACCACAACGGCTACTCGCCCCTCGCCCCTCGCCACTCGCCACTCACCCCTCAATACTCATCGTACTTGCGCGCCGAGCCGCGCACCTTGTCGGCGGGATAGCGTTCCTCGTTGATGGCGATCTTGCGCCCGGTCGCGGCCATGAGATCCACGCCCAGCTCCTCGGTCAGGCGCAGCAGGTAGATGAAGATGTCGGCCAGCTCCAGCTCCACCTCGGCCAGCTTGTCCGGCGGCAGGTTGCCGCTCTGCTCCTCGGTGAGCCACTGGAAGTGCTCCACCAGCTCGGCGGCCTCCACCACCAGGGCCATGGCCAGGTTCTTGGGCGAGTGGAACTGCTCCCAGTCGCGCGCGCGGGCGAAGGCCTTGAGGCGTGCCTGCAGCTCGCGGAGGGGATCGCCGGCCATGCCCGTCAGCGGAAGTAGTCGAGGATGCCGAGACGGTGGCGGGTGAAGAAGGGGATGAGCACCATGCCGGCGATGAAGCCGCCGATGTGCGCCCCCCAGGCCACGCCGCCTTCCTCGCCGCCCCCGGCCGCCATGGCGCTGTTGAACACCTGGAGCACGAACCAGAAGCCCAGCACCACGATGGCCGGCACCCGCACCGTGTAGAGGAAAAATCCCAGGGGAATGCCCACCAGCACCCGGGCGCGGGGATAGAGCATGAGATAGGCCCCCAGCACGCCCGAGATGGCGCCGCTGGCCCCGATCATGGGCACGGTGGAGCCCGGCGCCGACAGGGCCTGGGCCATGGCCGCGGCGACGCCGGACAGGAAGTAGAACGCGAAGAAGCGCGCGTGCCCCATGGAGTCCTCCACGTTGTTGCCGAAGATCCACAGGTAGAGCATGTTGCCGATGAGATGCATCCAGCCCCCGTGCAGGAACATGGAGGTGAACACGGTGAGCACCGGCGGCACCACCACCAGCTCCGGCGGGAGCTGCTCGGTGCCGAACAGCACCGCCGGAATGAGCCCGAGGCTGAACACCGCGCGCTGGACGTCCGGCCCCAGCGACAGCTGCCAGAAGAACACCAGGCTGGAGAGCACGATGAAGGTCACGGTGAGAACCGGCTTCAACGTGGTGGGATTGTCGTCGTGCAACGGAATCATGCCGTGCCCTTGCGCCCGCGGGTCCCAAGCATACCAGCCCTTTCCCTGCCTTGCAGACCGCGCGTGTCGCGCGGCCTGCAGCCGCTGGCTGCTGGGGGCTGGAAGGTGGAAGCCGCGTGTCCGGTGAAAACCGCGGCCCCAGCCTGGCGACATTCTCCGCCCCTCACCCTTCGCCCCTGGCCCCTTTTTCGAGAGGCAGCTCGAACCAGAACACGGTGCGCCCGTCGCCGGTGCGCGTGTAGTCCAGGCGGCCGCCGTGGGCCTCGACGATGGCGCGGGCGATGTACAGCCCCAGCCCGGAGCCGGTCTCGCGCCGGCCGTCGGCGCGGCCGAAGGGCATGAAGACCTCGCCGCGCCGCTGGTCCGGGATGCCGGGACCGTGATCGGCCACCTCCACCCGGGCGCGGCCGCCGCGGGCGAACACCGACACCTCCACGGTGTCGCCCTCGGCGCCGTACTTCACCGCGTTGGACAGCAGGTTGGCCAGGACCTGCTCCAGGCGCCGGGGGTCGGCGTGCACCAGCAGGTCCGGCTCGGACCGCACCAGGCGCAGGCGGGCGCCGCTGCGCTCGGCATAGGGCGTGCAGGTCCGCAGCGCCTGCTCCACCACCCGTGTCAGGCCCAGGGTCTCCTTG
>JALSIK010000310.1 GCA_026990045.1 Chromatiales bacterium
CGGAAGACGGAAGACAGAGGACAGCGGGGTAGGGTGCGTTCGCTGCGCGAACGCACCAGGTGGGACGGTGCGACGGCTTTGCCGTCACACCCTACGCGGTTTCACTGTGGGAGCGCCGCCCCGGCGCGAACGGTGGTTCCGCCGCGGCCACGGGTTCGCGGCCGGGGGCCGCTCCTACACCTGAACGGGCACCCCGTAGGGCGGCACCGCGCAGCGATGCCGCCGGAGAGATCGCCGGAGCGTCGGCGGTCGGAGGACGGAAGACAGAGGACAAAGGGCCGCAATCCGGGGCGGGGAAATCTCTCCCGGATTTCGCTGCGCTTCATTCGGGCGACTTGGCTACCGCGTGCGGAAGACGATGCGGCCCTTGCTGAGGTCGTAGGGGGTGAGCTGGACGGTGACCCGGTCCCCGGTGAGGATGCGGATGTAGTGCTTGCGCATCTTGCCCGAGATGTGGGCGGTCACGACATGGCCGTTGTCCAGCTTCACGCGGAACATGGTGTTGGGCAGGGTCTCGATGACCGTGCCTTCCATCTCGATGTGTTCTTCCTTCGCCATGCCTTGCCGGGGCCCGTTTTGACCAGCGCGAATGATGCCTGAAACCGCCGCGTTTTTCAAAACCCGCGCGCGGGCTCAGGCCCGGTCGTGCAGCCGCCGCCAGCGGTGGCCGTCGAAGGCCTCCAGCGGCCGGAAGCGGGCCTTGTAGGCCATCTTGGGCGTCTCCCGGATCCAGTAGCCCAGGTAGACGTGGGCCAGGCCCAGGCGCCGGGCGCGCTCCACCTGCCACAGCACCGCGAACACGCCGAGGGAGCGCCGCGGCTCGTCCGGCTCGAAGTAGGTGTAGACCGCCGACAGCCCGTCGGCCAGGTGGTCGGTCACCGCCACCGCCAGCAGCCGGCCTTCCTCGCGGAACTCGTAGAGGCGGGTGGCGCTCCAGGGACTGGAGATGAAAGACAGGTAGTTTTCGGGGGCATCGTTGTCCATGCCGCCGCCGGGGTGGCGGCTGCGGATGTAGCGGCGGTAGAGGGCGAAGTGCTCGTCCTCGTAGCGCACCGGGCCCTCCTGCACCTCGATGCCGCGGTTGCGGGCCCAGGCGCGGCGCTGGGCCCGGTCGGGGGCGAACTCCGCCACCGGGATGCGCACCGGCACGCAGGCCCGGCAGGTGGCGCAATGGGGCCGGTAGAGGTGGGCGCCGCTGCGGCGGAAGCCCAGCAGCGAGAGCTGGGAATAGATCCCGTTGTCGAGCCGGGCGGAAGGATCGGCGAACAGGGTCACCGCCTCACGCTCCGGCAGGTAACTGCAGGCGTGGGGCGCGGTGACGTAGAACTGCAGCCGCTCCAGGTCGACCGGTGAATTGCTGCCCTGGTCCAAGGCCGCCTCCCTCCCGGGGTGGAAACGCCCGGTTCCATCATAACGGCGCCGCCAACCGCCCGCCAGCGGACGGGATCACGCGCCGGCAAACCGGCCGCCGCGCTCCGCCACCGCCGCGGCCACGGCCGGGTCCAGCCGCCACGGGCCGGGGTCGGCGGGGGCGTCCACGTGTTCCTCCAGCAGGGCCAGGAAGCGGGCGCGGGGCAGGGGTTCGGCCCCCAGGCGCCGCAGGTGCGCGGTCTCCACCTGGCAGTCGATGAGGGCATAGTCCCACGCTGCGAGCTGGTGCACCAGGTGGACGAAGGCCACCTTGGAGGCGTCGGAGGCGCGGCTGAACATGGACTCGCCGAAGAACACCCGGCCCATGGCCACCCCGTAGAGGCCGCCTGCCAGGCGCCCGTCCTGCCACGCCTCCACCGAGTGGGCCCGGCCCAGCCGGTGCAGGCGGGTGTAGGCATGGCGCATCTCGGCCGTGATCCAGGTGCCGG
>JALSIK010000311.1 GCA_026990045.1 Chromatiales bacterium
CCGGATGTTCCGCCCCCTCTCCCCCGCATCGCGGGGGAGAGGGCCGGGGTGAGGGGGTGGGCACCGGGCGGATTCCCGTGCCTCACGGCCAACGAGCGCGTTGCTGCATGTCACCCCGGGTGACATCCGGCACACACCCGCACCGGGACCCCGGCATCTGCCGTCGAGGCATGAAAGCACGATGCCTCGCGGATTTTATGCAACTGTCAGGTCAACGCACGGGCACCAAGGAACGCGAAGGACGAATCCATTTCGGGCGAGGCGACCTTTCTGTCTTTCGTCTTCTGTCCTCCGGCCTCTGAATTTCAACGCAAAGGCGCCAGGGACGCAAAGAACGCCAAGGAGAATCGAATTCGCGCGGGGCGGCCTTCCGTCTTCCGTCCTCCGTCATCCGTCCTCCGTCCTCCGAAACCGGCATCGCTGCGCGGTGCCGCCTGCAGAAGACAGAAGACAGAAAACAGAAAACGGACCGTCGCCCGGCTGCGGGCCCGCGGGGGCCGTCATCCCGGAGGGCACCGGCATACCCCGGCCCGTCAGAAAATTCCTACGCTGATTTCATCCAATTCCGACAGACACGGGACCCGGTGCGGTGCACCATGGGCACGTGCCGGCGGGTTCGTGGCGCCGGCACACCTGGAAAGACAACGAACCCAAGGAGAGGACACCGACCATGAAAAGAACGTTGCAGGCATTGTTGCTGGCCCTGGCACTGGGCGCCGCCGGCGCCGTCCTGGCGGCCCCGGTGGACATCAACACCGCCGATGCCGCCGCCATCGCCGCGGCCATGAAGGGCGTGGGGCTGAAGAAGGCCGAGGCCATCGTCGCCTACCGCAAGGCCCACGGGCCGTTCAAGCGGGTGGAGGACCTGACCCTGGTCAAGGGCATCGGCATCAAGACGGTGGAGAAGAACCGCGCCAACCTCACCGTGAAGCGGCCCGCGCGCAAGTAGGTCCGAGGTTCCTTACCGCGTCTTGGGGCGCCGTCCGGCGCCCTTTTTTTGTTTGGCGGACAGGGACTTGGGATGATAGACTGAGAAGGATTCTCAACCCTGGACAGCGCCACGCCCGGGACCGCGACCGGCCGGACCTTGGAACACATTCTCCCCACCACCGTCCTCGTCACCGGCGGCGCCGGCTTCATCGGCTCGGCCCTGGTGCGCCGCCTGGTACTGGAGGCGGGGTGCGAGGTGGTGACCGTGGACAAGCTCACCTACGCCGGCCGCCTCGAGGCCCTGGGCGGGGCGCGGGACCACCCCCGCCATCACTTCCACCGCGTGGACGTCTGCGACGGGGAGGCGGTGCTGGCGCTGCTGCAACGGTACCGGCCGGGGGTGGTGTTCCACCTGGCCGCCGAGTCCCACGTGGACCGGTCCATCGCCGGGCCCGCGCCCTTCGTCCAGACCAACATCGCCGGGACCCACGCGGTGCTGGAGGCGGTGCGGGCGTACTGGTCCGGCCTGCCCGGCGCGCAGCGGGACCGGTTGCGCCTGGTCCATGCCTCCACCGACGAGGTGTACGGCAGCATCGAGGAAGGGGCCTTCACCGAGGACAGTCCCCACCGGCCCAGCTCCCCCTATTCCGCCAGCAAGGCCGCCGCCGATCACCTGGTGCGGGCCTGGCACCGGACCTGGGGGCTGCCCGTGGTCACGGTGGCCGGGTCCAACACCTACGGGCCGTGGCAGTACCCGGAAAAGCTGGTGCCCCTGGCCGTGACCCGCCTGGCCGCGGGGCGGGAGGTGCCCCTCTACGGCGACGGGACCCAGGTGCGCCAGTGGCTCCACGTGGACGACCACGTGGCGGGCCTGCTGCGGGCGGCGGAGCGCGGGGTGCCCGGGCGCTGCTACAACCTGG
>JALSIK010000312.1 GCA_026990045.1 Chromatiales bacterium
TCCTCCGCCGTGACCTGGTGCGCCCGCGCCACCGATTCCGGGGCCACGTCCAGCACGATCTCCCCTTCCAGCCCGCCGCCGGCCAGCCAGTTGTGGTCGTCGCCGTCCCCCGGCAGCCCCACCGAGCCCACGGTGTCGAACAGGCCCAGGAACGAAAACCGCGGCGCCGGCCCGCCCCAGCGCCCCGGGTCCTCCCGCGTCAGCCGCAGCACCTCGTTGACGAAGGCCCGCGCCTGCGCCGCGCCGCGGGAGAAACCGAACACGTCCACCTCCGCCACCGGGCACAGGGGAAAGTTGGTAAGAAAATTCTCTAGAGCAGTAACGGCATTAGCAATACGCTTGCCGAAGCTGAAGGCGAAGCCCTGGTCCACGAGGCGGTCCTCGCCGCCGGGCCCGGTGCCCACGCCGGGGATATACCACCTCTGCACAATGCTTTGTTTTCGATGCGGATACAGCTCGTGCAACTTGCCCACGTTGGTGGGCTCGTGCTCGTCATCGGGGTCGCGCAGGTCGCGGTAGAGGTGGTTGCCGGTGCCGTCGAAGAACACGCCGAACCGCGGCGGCCGCGGCGAGACCGTGAGCACCACCGTGTCCTCCCGCACCTCGTGGCGCAGCAGCCACAGGGGTGGGTCCGCCGCCCCCGGCTGGCGCACCGCGCCCGCGCGCCGCAGCCCCGCCTCGTCCAGGTGGTTCACCAGGGTCATGGCCCGGCCGCCGCGCTGCACCGTCAGCGTGTGGCGCGCCACCGATTCCAGGCCGTCGAACCGCGCCACGTGCACCCACTCGCCTTCCGCCGCCGTACCGCCGATCTCCCGCACGTGGGGCAGGTGCCCGCCCCAGGCGTCGAGCCGCCACGTCCACTCCCCGCCGTCCCATTCCCCCGGCAGGTGCAGCACCCGCACCTCCAGTGCGAACCGCCGCATGGGCGCCGGCACCTCCTCGCCCCAGTCGATGACCAGCCGCGGATTGCGCGCAAGCCACTCGGGCTCCGTGAGCACCGGCGCCCGCCACCCCGGCGCACCGCCGCCCCGCCGCCGCGGCCGCCGCCGGGCCAGGCACCACACCCGGTCGCCCGCCTCGCGCACCGCGCCCTGCAGGTGGTCCAGCTCCATGATCGCCCCCCTGGAGGTCTCCAGGAAAACCTTGCGGCACTCGTCGCTCCGCTGGTAGGGCGGCCACAGGCGCTCGTCCACCACGCCCCAGTGCTGGTACTCGGGCCGCAGCCGCCGGCGGATCTCAAGCGGCACGTGGCGCATGGCCGCGTAGTCGATGAATGGCTCCAGCGGGTCGGCCTGTTCGTCGTCTTCGTCCCACGGCTCCCGGCCGAAGATGTCCTTCCTCCGGTTCATGCCCGTTCCTCCCTGTTTCCCTGGCATCGGGCCGGAACATAGCACCGGGCCCGGCCGGACGCCAGGATCCGCCCGGCAAAACCCCTCCCGCGCCTGAAGCCTCCTGCGCGCCGACCGATACAGGGACATGGTGGAGTGCAGAAAGTATTTGTGAATACTCACTCTCAGAATTCCAGCGCGCTGCTGCTGTTCCGGGTGGGACCGGTGTTCTGTGCCGCGCCGGCGGCGGAGGTGGCGGCGGTGGTCCGGCCCCCGGCCTCGCTCACGCGCCCGCCGGGCTCGGACCCCCTGCGGCCCGGGATCTTCCGCCACACCGGGCGCCTGGTGAGCGTGACCGACCTGCGCCGGCGCTTCGGGGTGGAGGCGGCCGACCCGGGCGCCGGGCGCATCGTCATCGTGGAACGCGGCGGCCGCTGCACCGGTTACTGGGTGGACGCCATCGAGGATATCCTGCCCTGGCCCGCCACGGGCTGGGGCCCGCTGCCGCCGCTGCTGCCCA
>JALSIK010000313.1 GCA_026990045.1 Chromatiales bacterium
AACCGCGCAGGGTGCGCCCGCGCCAGGCCACGAAGTGCAGTGCGAAGTTGGCACCGGCCAGCAGCATGAAGACGATGGCCACCACCTCCACCATGGGGAGCTGGTTGTAGTAGCCCATGGAGGCATCGTGGGTGGAAAAGCCGCCGATGGCGACGGTGGAGAAGGCGTGGCCCACGGCGTCGAACAGGTCCATGCCCGCGAGCCAGTAGGCCCCGGCGCAGGCCACGGTGAGGATCAGGTAGATGTACCACAGGGCCTTGGCCGATTCCGCGATGCGCGGGGCCAGCTTGGTGTCCTTGAGCGGGCCCGGCGTCTCCGCCCGGTAGAGCTGCATGCCGCCGATGCCCAGCATGGGCATGATGGCCACCGCCAGCACGATGATGCCCATGCCGCCCAGCCACTGGAGCTGCTGGCGGTAGTAGAGGATGGCCGGTGGCAGGTTGTCGATGCCGTTGATGACCGTGGCGCCGGTGGTGGTCAGGCCCGAGACGGACTCGAAGACGGCGTCCACGGTGCTCATTACCAGGGTGTCGGCCAGCAGGAACGGTACCGATCCCACCAGGCCCAGCACGGTCCAGAACAGGACCACCACCACGAAGCCGTCGCGCAGGCGCAGGTCCTGCTGCCGGTGGCGCACCGGCAGCCACAGGAGGCCGCCGGCGGCCAGGGTGAGGACGAAGGTCTCGGCGAAGGCGGCGATGCTGGCGTCGTGGTAGATCAGCGCCACGATCATGGGCGGCACCATGGTGAAGCTGAACACCATGAGCAGCAGGCCCATCATGCGCTGGATGGCGAGGGGATGCATGGCTATGCGCCGGCCGCGCGGCCGGACCGGTCCCCGCACCGGGCTTCGCGGCCCGGGGAGCCGCGCCGGTGCCGGGGAGTGCCCTGGTCGTGTGCCGGTGTCATTTCGCCCCGTGCTGGACCCGTGGGTGGCGGCTACAGGAAGGTGATGCCCACCTGGAACAGCTGCTCCACCTCGCGCACCCGGCGCTTGTCCACCAGGAACAGGATCACGTGATCCTCGGACTCGATGCGGGTGTCGTGGTGGGCGATGATCACCTCGCCGTTGCGGACGATGGCCCCGATGGTGGTGCCCGGCGGCAGCCTGAGCTCACCCACCGCGCGCCCCACCACCCGCGAGGTGACTTCGTCGCCGTGGGCCACCGCCTCGATGGCCTCGGCCGCGCCGCGGCGCAGGGAATGCACCCGGACCACGTCCCCGCGCCGGATGTGGGTCAGCAGGCTGCCGATGGTGGCCTGCTGGGGGGAGATGGCGATGTCGATGTCGCCGCTCTCCACCAGGTCCACGTAGGCCGCGCGGTTGATGAGGGCCATGACCTTGCGCGCCCCCAGGCGCTTGGCCAGCATGGCGGAGAGGATGTTGGCCTCGTCGTCGTTGGTCAGCGCGCAGAAGACATCGGTGTGCTCGATGTTCTCCTCCAGCAGCAGGTCCTCGTCGGCGGCGTCGCCCAGCAGGACCATGCTGCGGGCCAGTTCCTGGGAAATGGCCCGGGTCCGCTGCGGGTTGTGGTCGATGATCTTGACCTGGTAGTCGCGTTCGAGCTGGTGGGCCACGCTCTTGCCGATGTTGCCGCCGCCGGCGATGATGATGCGCCGGTAGGGCTTGTCCAGGCGCCGGAGCTCGCCCATCACGGCACGGGTGTTCTTGCTGGCGGTGATGAAGAACACCTCGTCGTCCGCCTCGATCACGGTATGCCCCTCGGGAATGATGGCCTGGCCGCGGCGGTAGATCGCCGCCACGCGGGTATCCACCCGCGGCATGTGCTCGCGCAGCTCCTTGAGCTGGTGCCCCACCAGCGGCCCCCCGTAGTAGGCCT
>JALSIK010000314.1 GCA_026990045.1 Chromatiales bacterium
ATTCCGCCGCGGATTCCAGTGCCTGGGCGGTGAAATCGTTCAGGCGCCCCAGCAGGGTCTTCAACTGCTTCTGCTTCACTTCGCTGATCCCTCCCGCATTGCAGCGAAAACAGTGGGCTAGGCCACCAGGGGCAGGGGATCCCCCCCGTCCACGGCCACGGGCGCGGCCTTTTCCCCGGCGAAGAAACTGCTCCCCGAGATCCTCAGGGCATAGCCCTCCCCCGAGGCGCCGCCCAGCCAGGTGGTCCAGCCCAGCACCAGGCCGTCGCCCAGCGGCGGTGCCGCCTCGGCATCCGGGGCCACTTCCAGGACCACGTCGAACCCCAGCGTGGGGTCGAGGTACCGCTCGATGAGATGGGCCAGCTCGCGGGCCCGCGACCGTCCCGGCATGAGCGAGGCGGCCGTGGCCATGTCCACCGGCCCGATGTGGATGTCCACCCGGCCGCTGACGTCCAGCACCTGGTCCCCGAGGATGGTGTTGTCCCCCAGCGCCAGGGCACCGTCGTCGCCGTCGCCGCCCAGGCGGGCCGACTGGTCCAGCCGCACCCAGCGCGGAATGAACTGTTCCACTCTCACCGGCACCTGCCCCAGGTATTCGCCGAGCATCCCGCCCAGGGCCGTGGCACTCCGCACCCGCGCCCCCATGGGGCCGCTGAAACCCAGCTCCTCGCCTTCGTCCCGGTGCAACGACTGGCCGGACAGGGCCGCGAGATACTCGGGGTACCGGGGCTCCGGCTCCTCGAGCTGGATCTGGGGCCGATACTTTTTCCAGGCCAGGTAGAACAGCGCGTAGAGGCGATGGGAAAAAATGTCGAGGAACGCGCGCAACACGGCGCTGGTATCATCGTCCCGCGCCACCCATTCGGGGATGTACGTGGGCAACGGCGCGTCCACCCCGTAGAGCCCCATGAAGTTGAGTTCCATCTCCAGGCGCCCGCCCTCCTCCCGAAGCCGGCGGATGTCCGCCGCCGGGAAGCTGATCTCCGGCGCGGGCCTGAGCCTGAGCCGCGCGTCGAGGTCCCCGCCGAGGCGAGCGCCCTCCCCCCACAGCCGCTCCAGCAGGCGCAGGGCCTGGAAGAACTCGAATCGCGGCGCGTCGCGCAGCAGCTCCTCGATTACAGGGGGGCGTTGATTCCCGGCATCGGCTCCCATGTGAACTCCCGGTTGGTCGGATGGCATATCACGCGCGTCTGCACGAAACAATTGACCGCCGCGTACATGCTGAAGAAATGGTGCAATACCAGCCCGAACAGGTGGATGTCGTGCCGGGACAGGTAATGGTCCTCGTGCACCGTGAGGCAGACGTCCAGGCCGCGCATCAACGCTCCGCGCCGGACGCGCTCCATCGGCGCCACCTGGATGTCCCGGATCCCCTCGATACGCATGCGGTTCTGTTCGTCGTCGCTCCAGTCGTACAGCGCCAGCACCCGGCGCAGGGTCTCCAGGGAGGTGAAGGTGCTGTAGTTCAGCGAGAGGTGCGAAATGAGTTCCCACTGGAACCGCCCCCTGGCCGGCGGCGCCAGCGCCCGGCTCGGCCGGGTCAGGTTGGTGGCGTCGGCGTAAGAGGGGAAATCCTTGTCACTCCCGCTGAGCGAGCGTTCCTTGAGGTAGCGCCGCGGGTAACTCCCGTTGGTGGCGGTGATGTCCAGGGACAGGGTCTCCGGCCGGTAGTCGTCGATCCCGCCCAGCGTGATGTAGAACTCCGGCCGGGAGGCGCCGTCCTGCCGCCGGTGGACGTGGAAGAACCGGCCCCGCTGCCGCCGGTGGCGGAAGGTCTGCATGGGCTGGTACTCGTGTTGCGTGCCCTTTTCCGCGTCTATGCCGATGACGCGATCGACGCTGTAGACCTGCATCCCTTCGCGCGCGCCCGCATCGGCCATCACCGTATAGGACGCGCGCCGGTGCTCCAGCCGGATGGGCTCGGCGCTCCAGGCGAAGAGATTGACGGCCGGCGCGCAATGGAGGCGGAAGTTGTTCTTGTCCAGCTTGTGATCGCGCGGCGTGGTGCCGTCGACCAGGATCTCCACCTCGAACTCGTTGCATCCGCGCGGCCAGTCCACGCCCTCCAGCCCGTGCAGGGTGACGAACATGTAGCGATCGCGGAAGCAGAAATAATCCTGCAGCAGGTGGAAGCCGAAGAAACTGCGGCCGGAAATGGGGACCATGGCGTCTTCCCCGTCCATGTGAGCCGGCCGCACCGCCTCCTGTCCGCCCAGCTCGGTGGGCAGGGAGGTGGGCTGATCGGGCAGGTGCACGCGGGCCCGGCGCACCCCGCCGGTGAGCTGGTGGTGGAGCCACAGGGCCAGCGAAGGGTCCGCGTCGAGATAAATCTTGAGCGCCGCCAGGTCCAGGTCCCCCACGTCGACGCCGCGGTGGGCGCGGAACCGCAGGCGGAACCGGGTGCCGCCTCCGGTGGGTTCGTCCAGGTCCATGGCGACCAGCTCCAGGGGGTTGAGCACCACCGGCACCGTGGTCCGGAAACGGCAGGGCACGCGCCCCTCGTCCGCGTTCCCCACCGCCCCGCTCCTGATCCGGGTCCCGCGGGCCAGGTACTGGGGCTTCTGGAGCTGGCCCGCCTTGGGCGTGAATTCCACGATGGTGGCCGACGGGTAGGGCCGCAGGAAGTGGGGCCACAGGTGGTTGAGCAGCGTCTCGCTGATCTCCGGGATGTCGTCCTCGATGTGGACCCGGATCTGCGCCGTCAGGTAGGCCATGCCCTCCAGCAGCCGCTCGATGTAGGGGTCCCGGTCCTTGACGTCCGCCAGGTTGAGCATCCCGGCCTGCTCGGGATAGGCCTCGGCGAATTCCCTGGCCTTTTCGTGGAGCCGCCGCAGCTCGGCCTCGTACAGTTCCCGCATCAGCCCTGCTCCCGCCGCCGCCGGGGCCAGACCTCCGCGGCCTTGTCCCGGAAGAAATAGGTCTCAAAGCGTACTTCGTGCCCGCTGACCAAGCGGGCGTCGATGTCGATGAACAGCACGTTGTCGCCCTTGTTCACGTCCCGCGCCCTCACCTGGACGTCCAGCAGCCGGGGCTCGTACCGCACGATGGACGTCCTGATGTTTTCCACCAGGTCGTTGATGGTATTGGGCAGCCCGAGATACACCGGGCCGATGTCCGGGAGCCCGTAATCGGGCAGGTGCCGCAACGACCCGCGCCGGGCGTTGAGCAGCCGGGTCAGGTGGTCCTGGACGCTGCGGCGCACCTCCGCCACGCCCGCCACCGGGGGCAGCGAGCGGCCATCGGCGTACCGGCCGGTCAATACCTCGAACAACGCGTGATGCATGGCGGCCCCGAAAGGAATCGCGGGGCGGGCGGTCCGCCCGCCCCGCGCCTGTCATCACCGGTCCTCGTTCCAGGAATCGGAAAACTCGATGTTCCCGTCGGCGTAGGTCCAGGTGATCTTGCCGTACCGCAGGGCGACCTGTTCCAGGTGCGGATAGCGCTCCTTGTCCAGGTCCTTGGTGTTGTGCATGATGGGCTTGATGGACGTGATCTTCACGTTCTCCAGCTTGTGGGTGAAATATTCCACCTCGCGGCCGGAGGGGTCGATCTTGTACCAGCGCAGGATCACCTCCTTCAGCGTCTGGCCGTTGGAGCACGCCTTGTACAGGTAGGGCGAAGCCGAATCGAAGGCCTTGGTGATCACCATGGGCTCGTGCTTGCGGGTGCCCGTGAGCTCCCCGGTGTCGTTGTCGGTGGGGATGCGCACCTCGTGCTCGAACTGGATGACCTCAATTGAGCCTTCCCGCCCCACCGCGGACA
>JALSIK010000315.1 GCA_026990045.1 Chromatiales bacterium
CGTCGCCGTCGATGGGCTTGCCCTGGTCGTCCTTAATCCAACAATAGGCTGGTGTGGCCATGTTACCTCCTTATCATCTTCACTGTTGACGCATATGAAACAACCGGATGCCCATGCATCCTGCCCGTCTGGACCACCCGCGGGGGGAACAGGGGCCCATCAAACACTCCTTGTCCAACCACGCATCCGGCGCTCGACTTGCAGCACCGGACTGTTCGGCGCCGCCGGCCCGTCCCTGGGCCGGCGTGCCGTCACCGTCAGTCGGTGACAGGCATCTGGGATACCAGCGACAGCCTCACGTCCACGCCCTCGATCTGGAAATGGGGCATGACGTAAAGGTTGACGCTGTAGAAGCCCGGGTTCTCCGGGATCTCCTTGACCTCCACCCGGCCATCCCGCAGGGGGTGGCTGGAAATGAGCTCGGGCTCCGGGTCGTTCATCTTCGTGACCAGGGTCTGGATCCAGTCATTGAGCTCGTCCTCCAGCACCTTGCGGCTCTTGGTCGAGCCGATGTTCTCCCGCTGCAGCACCTTGAGGTAGTGGGCCAGGCGCGAAACGAGGAAAATGTACGGCAGGCGGGCGTTGACCCGGCTGTTGGCCGTGGCCTCCTCGGTGTCGTACTCGGCGGGTTTCTGGGTGGAGTTGGCCGAGAAGAAGCAGGCAAAATCGCTGTTCTTGTAGTAGCTCAAGGGGATGAATCCCAGCTCGGCGAACTCCAGCTCCCGCGTTTCCGGGATGAGGATCTCCGTGGGGATCTTGCTTTGCAGGCCGCGGCCGGCGTCGTAGAGGTGAATGGGCAGGTTCTCCACCTTGCCGCCCGATTCCGGCCCGCGGATCTGCACGCACCAGCCGTTCTCCTTGAAGCTGCGCGCCATGTTGGCGGCGAAGGCGAAGGCGGAATTGCCCCACAGGTAGTTCTCGTGGCCCTCGGCGTTGACCTGCTCCTCGTAGTTGAAGGCCCGGACCGGGTTGTTGTCCTTGCCGTAGGGCAGGCGCAGCAGGAACCGCGGCAGGGTCAGCCCGATGTAGCGGGCGTCCTCGGACTCGCGGAAGCCCTTCCAGCGGATGTACTCGGCACGGTCCATGTAGGTCGCCAGGTCGTGGATCTTCGGGATCTCGTCGATGTTGTCCTTGAGGAAGAACTTGGCACCCACCGAGGCCAGGAACGGCGCATGGGTGGCCGCCGAGACCCGCGAAACCTCGGTCAGCAGCCCGATGTCCTGGGCCGAGGCGTCGAACTCGTAGTTGGCGATGATGGCCGACACCGGCTGCCCGCCGGGCATGTCGTACTCGTTGATGTAAAGGTGCTTGTACAGCCCGGACTGGGTGGTGTCGGGCGACTCCTCGAAGTCCTCGCGCAGGTCGTCCTTGGCCACGTCCAGGATCTCGACCTTGATGTTGGCCTTGAAATCGCACCGTTCCACCAGGTACTGGAGACCGCGCCAGGTGGACTCGATCTCCTGGAACCGGGGATGGTGCAGGATCTCGTCGAGCTGGCGGCTGATGGTGGCGTCGATACGCGCGATGTGGCCGTCCAGCAACGCCTTGTCGATGCGCTCCACGGTGCCGCTGGACTCCATGATGATGTCCAGGAACACCTGCAGGGCCGCGTTGAGCCGCGCACTGCGGTCGGTCTCGGCCATGGCGCGGACGTCGGCGAACGCATCGAGCTTGATCCCCTGCTCCACCGGCGCAATGTCCACCAGGCGGCTCAGGCGCTCGTAGACACCGCCTTCCTCCTGTTCCTCCACCTGAGCGGCAGAGGCCTTTGCCTGTTTCTGTGTTGCCATGATGCTTACCTCTCTGGTGACCGACGGGTACGGGCCGTCAGGTGGTGGTTTCGTCTTCGGCCGCTTCTTCCGCCCCCGCGTCCCGGCCCTCGGAGCGGTTCAGCGGCGCCAGCTGGTCGAGCTGTTCCTTGAGGTCCTTGAGCTCGGGCTGGCTGGCGACGATGCGCTCCAGCTCGCGGCGGAAATTGCCGTTGTCCAGCAGGTTGGCCTTGAGGTCCTTGAGCAGGTTGCGCATGGCCAGCAGGTTCTTGATCTGCGGCACCTGGCTCGCCACTCGCTCGGGATGGAA
The DNA here is from genome assembly GCA_026990045.1 of Chromatiales bacterium. Lineage (GTDB taxonomy): Bacteria > Pseudomonadota > Gammaproteobacteria > CAMYNG01 > CAMYNG01 > JALUTW01. Next base: position 2,080 of record JALSIK010000315.1, read on the forward strand.
GTCCTTGATCTCCCTGAAGGTGAGATCGATTTCGATCTCGCTGCCGTCTTCCGAGATGGCGTTGGGCACGGTGAACCTGGCCTGGGGCGCCAGGTCCTTCATCACGCCCTCGAAGTTCTCCTTGTGGATGTTGATGCGCTTGCGCTCCGCCAGCCGCCCCTTGGCCTGGCCGGCACTGAAGTCGCCCAGCACCAGCAGCTTGAGGGGCAGCTCGGTCTTCTTGCGGGCGCCGCCGGTCTCCACGTCCAGGGTGATGTTGACCCGCGCCTTGGGGATCTCGTTCTGGTAGCTGTCTGCCATGGTCTTGCTCCTCAACGTTCGTCCGGCATCGCCGGGTTACGGGCCGCCTGGACCCGGGTGATTCCGCGCACTACATCGCTCCCCGCGCGGCCAGCAGCCGGGCCGCGTGGAACAGGTCGGTGCGGCACATGGCGGCCGTGGCCTCGGCCATGCGCCGCTCCAGTTCGCCCTTGGCCGTCTCCGGCGCCTCCGCCAGCGCCTGGCGCAGGGCCTCCTGGTGGTGCCGGGCCAGCGTCAGCGCCAGCTCCGCGTCCCACAAGGCGAGGTGGCGCGACTCGGCCTCGGCCATGAGCTCGTCCAGGGCCGGCAGCGCGAGGTCGGCCCGGCCGTGCTGCAGGCACAGCACCGCCTGCTCCATGCGCAGGCGGAACTGGTCGCGGTGGCTGAAGTTGCCCGGCTCTCCCAGCACCGCCAGCCCCGCGACCAGCGACTCGGCCGCCGCTTCCCGGGCCCGCTGCACCAGCTCGTTGATGAGCTTGTCGCTGTCGCGTTTCTCCAGCAGGTTGACCGTGCCCTGGCCGCGCAGGCCGTCCAGCCAGCCGAGGGTCTCGCCGCCGGCAAACGGCGTCCCGTCCTCGAACCGGCATTCCGGCAGCGCGGGCAGGCGCCGCAGCAGGGCCGCGGTCTCGGCCTCCACCAGCGCCGCCAGGTCCGGGCGCTGCATGCCCCGCGCCGCCTGCACCGCCAGCCACTGGAGATCCAGCGAGACGTGGGCCCCGGGCTCCATGAGCATGGCCTCGCACAGCCGCCAGGCGGCCTCGTGCGCGCCCTGGGCCAGGTTGTCGCGGATCTCGGCGAGGCCGGCCGCGCGGGGTGCGGCGATCCGGGTGCGGCCGTCCTGCTGCGGCGGGGCCTGCAGGCCGCCCCACTGCACCGCCCGGGCGAGGGCGGCGGCGCGGGCGAAATCCCCCGCCTCGTGGAGGTAGTCCAGCAGGTGGCGGACCCGGCGCATGAAGTCCTGCTCGGAGGCGGGCCGGGCGCCCAGCTCCGCCGCGGGCGCCGGCCTGGCCCCGGCCGGCGGCCCCGCCTCATCCGCCGGCGGGTCTTCCTGCGCGCCGCTGTCGGCGCCCGCCGCCGGGGCATCCTCCGCCGGGACCGCAGGTGCGGGCGCGGGGGCGCTGCGCCGCGCGCGTTCCAGCACTGCGCGGGGCGCGGTCCAGGGTTCGGGGGACGGTTCCACCAGGGTCGCCGCCAGTTCGTTGAACCGCTCCACCGCCGCCTGCACCCGGTCCACGTCCTCCCGCCCGGCACCCTCCAGGGCCTGTTCCATGTAGGCCAGCAGCTTGGGCTGGTCCACCCACTGCAGCGCGTTGCGGCGCGCGTTGTCCTTGGCCGGAAAGCAATAGCGGCCGAAGCGTTCCATGAGCCCGCAGTACAGGGCCAGTCCTTCTTCCAGGCCGCGGAGTCCATGGACGTAGGTGGCCGCCAGCAGGTAGTAACCGGCGACGCGGAGATCCTTGCCCGTGTCCGCCAGCACCTGCCGGGCGTAGCGGAGCACGGCCTCGTAGTCGTTGCCCTCGCGCAGCTCGATCTGCTCCTTGGCCAGGTAGAACGCGTCCGAGTACAGCGGGTCCTCCCCCGTTTCCACCGCGCCGGGGATGGGTGCGAGCAGCTCCTCGATGTGGGGCGGCAGCGCGGCGGTCTCCTCCGGGCCCGGCGCCGGCGCCTCCACCACCCGTGCCTCCGCCGCCTCGCTCATTGCAGGACCTCCCGCGAGCGCCAGTGGTGCAGCGCATCCACCAGCAGCATGTCGTCGGCCTCCACGATGTGGCGCATGGCCGAGACGTCGCCGGGCTCGTTCTCCATCTCGTGGATCACGTCCAGCACCGACCCGTCGTGCTTGCGCGGTTCCACCAGGTTGCCGAAGTAGGACGGCGGCACCGGGCGGAAGAAGACCGTGAGCCGGGGCGGAAAGCCGGGCCCCGCCTCGTTCCAGAAATACTGCCCGTGCCAGCGGCGGCCGCTGAGGATCGTCTCGCAGAGCTGGACCCAGAACACCACGTACGGCGACGGCTCGGCCCGGCTGGGCAGCGGCAGGCGCATGCCCCAGTGCACCCGCTGGGGCGTGCGCCGGGCCACCGTGTGCAGGGCCGAGACCAGGGTGCGCACGAAGGCCGCCCGCGTCCCGGTGCCGGCACCGGGCAGGATCTCGTTCCAGAATTCGCCCATGCGGATGTCCCCCAGCAGCGACATCTCCGCGTCCAGCAGGTCGCGCCGGGACACCTCGCCGCAGAGCTGGCCGGCCACGTCCAGGGTCGAGGTGAGCACCCCCAGGTGCGCACCCTCCCAGTTGCGTGCCGTGACCTGCTCCAGGGCCTCGAAGAAATCGGCCCGGGCCATGGGCACCACCGCCTGCATCTCCTTGAATTCCGGGTAGTCCATGGCCGCGAAGACCACGAAGGGATAGTGGCGCCCGCTCTTGTCGCGTCCCGGCAGGATCATGCCGGCCAGGGTCCGCTCGTCCTCGGCCCCGGTCCAGACGAAGCGGTAACGGGGCAGGGCTTCCAGCACCCGCTTCCAGTCGTCGCCGAACTTGCGGCTCATCAGCATGACCCCGTCGTGGATCCAGCCGTCCAGGGCCACCACCTCGCGGGTGGAGACGTTGTGCTTGATGAAATCGGCATGGACCGGCATCTTGCCGAAACACCCCACCACGTCCCGTGTCGCCACGGACGCCGCCGCACCGTTGTCCCGGTTGAGGAAGCCGAACATGTCTACTCCTTTCTCGCCAGTCTCGTCCCTGCCGTGATGGCCGCCATGCGCTCGGGCATCACCAGGCCCCGCATGAGGCCGGGCTGGAAGACATTGTTGTAACGGTCCGCCTTCACCTTGAACCGGACCTTGACCGGCCGGCCGTTGGCCGCCTTCATGGTCCACTCGGACAGGTACTGGGCGCCCCGCTCCCGCACCACCCGCGCCTTGCGGAACAGGTGGAACAGGCCCCACAGGCCGTGCTCGGTCATCTCGGCGCGCAGGTTCTGCTTCTCCGAGACGCCGATGACCCGCGCCCCGCTGCGGTTGGCCTCGCCGGGCCAGGTGAACCGGCGCCATTCCTGGGGCTCGTTGCGGTAGCGGTACATCTGGCCGTTGGTCTCCAGCAGGATCTCGCTCAACCCCGGCGTGGGCATGGGATAGAGGTAGAAGGTCACGCTGGGCTGGTCGCTGCCCCGCCGGAACAGGCCGCGGGTGATGCGCGCGCTGCGGTTGAGGGCGCTGAGGAAGCCGCGTTCGAACTGCGGCCCCACGTCCAGCCAGCGCCGCTCGCGCCAGCGGCTGCGGTTGCGGACCAGGTACGCGGCCAGGTGGTTCTCCACGAACGACCACAGGATGCCGTCGCGGGGCCGGAAGAACTCGGCCACGTCGTCGATGGCCACGTCGGGCCCGCGGGAGGAGAAGGGAAAGCGGCCGCGGATGCGCTCGTCGTATTCGCGCACCACCATGTTGACCCACTTCTGCTGGACCTCGCGCATGCCCGAGGCCAGGATGACGCGCCAGGACTCGCGCACCGGCTTCATGAGCAGCGGCTCGATGGCCTGGCGGGTGCGCATGCCGGTGCCGTTGAGAATGCCGGTGGTGGTCACCCAGGCCTTGTACAGCTCGGTGTTGCCGCCCCGTCCCGAGAGGATGCTGGCGGCCACCACCTCGGCCTCGCGGTCCCGCTCGGTGGACCCGCGCAGGCGATCCAGCTCCGCCTGGATCCCGGACAGGGCCATGAGGTACTGGTTCATGAGTTCGCTCACGGGCTTCTTGGGGCTGGGCACGGCGAAGCGGCGCAGGTCGTTGAAGGCCACGTCCACCTCCGGCACCGGCGTGCGCGTGCGCCGGCCCTTCTCGTCCGGCTTGCCCACCTTGTCGAGCTTCCACTTGATCTCGTAGAGGGAGACGTTGTCCGCCACCACCTTCATGAGCTCCGCCAGCGGCCCCTCGGCGCGGGCGACCAGGCGCAGGGTGCCGGCCGCGTCGCTGATGGAGGAGAAGTCCTGCAGCCGGATGGAGGCCAGGAACTCGATCCAGGTGCGGGCATACTCGTCGAAGTAGAGCTGGCGGATCTCCCGTTCCAGCTCGGCCCGCAGCTCCTCGTCCGTGGGCGCCGCGGCCTCCTGCAGCGTGCCCAGCACCCAGTCGCCGCGGCTCGCGCCGCTGCTGACGATGGCGACCTCCCGCGAGACGAAGCTCTCCCAGCCCCGCCGCGTGAACACCACCGGCAGGACGTAGTCGCTCTCCAGCCGGCTCGCGCCGCGGCTCTTGAGCAGGCGGTGGAGCCGGGTCTCCTTGAGCAGCACCCGCCCCTTCTCTCGGATCTGGGCGTACAGGAGCTCGGGGTTGGGCGGGGTGCGGAGCTGGAGGCGCGCGGTCTCCACGTGGTCGGGGTTGGCCTTCCACGCCGCGGCCGCAAAGCGGTGTTCGGGCGGCAGGGTCATGCGGTCCAGGTACAGGCGGATGAGCCCCTTGGCGTCGGCCTCCGGCAGCTTCTCCAGCAGGGCCTGTTCCTCTGCCCCGGCGCCGGCGGCCAGGGTCGCGCGCCAGGTGGTGTAGAGCAGCGGCAGGATCTCGCCGGCCTCCAGGCGCTTGGGATCGGACAGCATCAGGTAGGCCTTGAGCGTGTTGTAGTAGTCGCCGCGCAGGCGGGTGCGCTCGCCCTGGTCGGCGGCGGCCTCCCAGCGCCGGGCGTAGTTCTGGAGCTGGGTCTCCAGCACCCGTGCCACCGGCACCAGGAACTGCCGGTGCAACGCCGCCACCAGCAGCCCCTCCAGGGGTGCGGCCTGCTCCCGCGCGCGGTACAGGCCCAGGCGGAAGGCCCAGGTGTCGCGCTGGTCCTCGCCGCGCAGCGAGACGTAGTGGCGGTACAAGGCGGCCAGGGCAGTGGCCTGCTCCACCCGTGATCCTCGCCCGGCGGCGGTGCGCAGCGCGGCGGCGGCATCGGTGCCGGCCTTGAGGCGCAGCGTATTCTGGGTGAAGGCGGTGGACAGCAGCCCGGCGCTGACCATGATGGCGGCCGCCGCCCCCAGCATGGTGGCGGTCTTGAGCGTGCGGGTGATGAGCCGCTTGCGCCGCCCCATGAGCAGGTCGCGCGGGGCGCGGAAGATCACGTCCTGCAACAGTTCCGTGATGAAATAGCTCTTCTCGGTGCGCGGCGGATCGTCCTTCTGGTCGACGTAGCCGAAGGCCTGGCGCAGGTTGCCCACGATGCGCTGCAGCGGCTTGCCCTCCTGGGTGCCGCTGGTGAAATAGATGCCCTTGAAATTGGGCCATTCCTGGTACGGGTTGTCCTTGAACAGGAGGTTGATGAACTCCATGAGCCGTTCCGCGGCGGCCTGGAACTGGGCGGGAAAGTCGAAGATCTCCGCCTTGACCGCGTGGTTGCGCTGGAGCGCGAGCTTGCGGATGCGCAGTTCGCACAGCTTGGCGTAGAGTTCGTCGAACAGCGCCCCGATCTTCTCCGTGGGGTCGTCGCCGGGGCGCAGTCCGTCGATGTAGGACCCCCATACCTGGTGGCGCTCCTTTTCACTTAGTTCCCCGAAGTACGCCTGGAATCCGTTCAGCAGATCGCACTTGGTGAACACCAGGTACAGGGGAAACAGGAAGCCCAGGTGGTTGATGAGCTCGTCCACCCGTTCCCGAATGACCTTGACGTGCCATTCGAGCGCATCCTCGTCGGCGGTGAGGATGTCGGCAATGCTGATGGCCACGATGATGCCGTTGATGGGCATCCGGCGGCGGTGCTTCTTGAGCATGTGGAGGAAGGCGATCCATTCCTCGTGATCGGAATCCTCCGTGGTGTAGCGCCCGGCGGTGTCCAGGATCACGGCCTGATCGGAGAACCACCAGTCGCAATTGCGGGTACCGCCGAAGCCCTTGATGTCCACGTCGTCGGCGTGGGCGTAAGGGAAGTGCAGGCCGCTGTTGCGCAGCAGCGTGCTCTTGCCCGCCGCCGACGGGCCGATGATCATGAACCACGGCAGCGCATAGAGGGCGGCGGTGCCGCGGTGCTTGAGCCCCAGTTCCGAGGTCTTGAGCGAGGCGATGGCCTCGGACATTTTTTTCTGCAAGGCCGCGATGTCGGCCTGGCGGGCGTCGTCCCCGGCCTGGGCCTGTATGTCCTTCTCCAGGCCCGCCCCGCGGCGCCGGGCCAGCAGCCAGGTGATGCCCACGTACAGGAGCGCCACCGCGGCGATGCCGGCGATGATGATGAGCCGGACCGTGGTGTCCTTGAGCCCCACCATGGGGCCGGCGAACCACACCAGGGCCATGAGGGCGAACACGCCGATGAGGGTGCTGCCGGCGCGGCTGAGCACGAAATTGCGCACGTACCCGAACAGGACCTGCATCATGGCGCGTCCCTCCGGCCGGCGGCATACATGGCGCGATGGGAAGACGGGTCCACTTCCTTGTGGAGGGCGGCGATGGCCGCCACGCTCTCCTCCGTAATCTGGTCGGTGACGTAGGAATACCCCACGTAGGTGAAGAACACCGCGGCCACGGTCACGGTGAGGATGACCCAGTAGGGGATCTCGTTGCGGGCCCGGGCGAAGGCGGTCTCCCGGGGCAGGCCGCGCGGCGACAGGCGCAG
>JALSIK010000316.1 GCA_026990045.1 Chromatiales bacterium
GCAGCCACGGGGGAACGGCGTAGAACCGGGCCATGACGTCGGCCAGCACCTCGCGCCGGTAGCGCTCGAACCTGAAACCCCGGCCCACGCCGTAGTACAGGCGTGCGCCGGCCACGTCCAGCCGGTACAGGGTGTACTGGTCGAAGTACCAGGCGAAGTTGTGATCGGTCGGGTTCTCCGCCAGGATGTAGAAGTCGCGCCCGTCCAGGCGGCGGAAGTCGGTCACGATGTCGTCCTGGCGGCCGTGATGGGAACCGCGCCCGAACACCGGCACCTCGCGCCCGGCGTGGTAGGCCATCTGCGCCGACAGGGCGTAGCTGTCGGAGGCCAGCACCGCATCGGCCGGGGCCCCCATCCGGGCCAGCATCTGCGGCATGCGGGTGCCGATGACCACGCTCTTGTAGGACTCCCCCAGGAACTTCAGTCCCTCCGGCGCCACCGCCAGTGCGCCCCCCACCAGCACCGCGTGCAGCAGGCCGAAGGGCAGCATGAAGGCCAGGCTGCGGCGCAGGGCCGCGGCCGGCGCCGCCTGGGCGAAGCCGATGACGAAAAAGGGATAGAAGCTGAGCAGCCAGTGCAGGCCGATGTTCTTCACCAGCGCCAGGCCCAGGAACAGCAGCGCCGGCACCCCCCACAGGCCCAGGAACACGCCGCCGGCGGGATCCCGCAGGCGCGCCCGGAGCGCCCCGCGCAGGCGGTACAGGGACCAGATCACCGGCGGCGTCAGCAGGTACAGCAGCAGGCCGCCGTAGGCGGCCAGGGTGGCCGGGTTCACCCCCGCCCCGCGCGTGCGGTTGAGCAGGTTGAACAGGTAGTTGTCCCAGCAGTGGAAATAATTCCAGGCCAGGTTGAGCGCCACCGCCGGCAGCACGCCGGCCAGCACCAGGCCCAGCCGCCGGCCGCCCTCCCGCCAGCCGCCGCCGTGCCACGCCAGCCAGGCGGCGAACGCCAGGCCCAGCAGGCCGGCGAAGAACTTGGACAGGAAGGCCAGCCCCAGCAGCAGCCCGGCGGCCAGGAACCAGCCGCCGCGGGCCGTGGCCTGGCCGCGCCAGAAGCACAGCGCCGAGAGAAACGACCACAGGATAAGCGGCGTGTCGGTGGTGACGAGCACGCCCACCAGGTTCACCGGGGTGAACCAGAACAACAATGCCGCCAGCCGCGCCCGCACCGGGTCCTCGTCCCGCAGCAGCCGGTACACCGCCCAGCCGATGAACAGGGTCACCGCGATGGCCGGCGACCGCAGCCACAGCACGCCGTCGCCGGCGGCCAGCAGGGCGGCCAGGAGCCAGCCCACCATGGGCGGGTGATCGTAGTACCCGTAGTCGGGATGCCGGCCCCAGAACACGAAGTAGGCCTCGTCCCCGGTGAGCGGCAGCCAGGCGGCGATGCCCAGCTTGACGACCACGGCCAGCCCCAGCAGGACGACGAAGGTGCGGCGGTTCTCCAGTATGGCGGCCACGGGGTTCCCCTTGCCCGGCGAGGCGCCATCTTACCACCGGCTGCCGCCGCCATCGGGGCTCCTGTATAATGCCGCGGCGCCTGTCCCGGCAGGCCATGACCGAGGACGCACCGGCACCGTGGACAAGACCTACGACCCCCACGCCATCGAACAGCGCTGGTACCGGACCTGGGAACAGCGCGGCTGGTTCGCACCCCGCGGGGAGGGCCGCCCCTACTGCATCATGATCCCGCCGCCCAACGTGACGGGCAGCCTGCACATGGGGCACGGCTTCAACAACACGGTCATGGACACCCTGGTGCGCTACCACCGCATGATGGGGGATCGCACCCTGTGGCAGGTGGGCACGGACCACGCCGGCATCGCCACCCAGATGG
>JALSIK010000317.1 GCA_026990045.1 Chromatiales bacterium
CCCTGTTCGAGGAGCTAGGCTTCGAGTACTTCGGGCCCATCGACGGCCACGACATCCCCACCCTGGTGCGGGTGCTGCGGAACCTGCGCGCCATGAAGGGCCCGCGGTTCCTGCACGTGGTGACGCAGAAGGGCAAGGGCTACGCGCCGGCCGAGACCGACCCGGTCACCTGGCACGGCGTCGGCCCCTTCGATCCCGAGCTGGGCCTGACCGCGAGCCCGGGCGGCACCCCCACCTACACCGAGGTCTTCGGGCAGTGGCTGTGCGACATGGCCGAGCGCGACGAGCGGCTGGTGGGCATCACCCCGGCCATGCGCGAGGGCTCCGGCCTGGTGGCGTTCTCCGAGCGCTTTCCCGAGCGTTACTTCGACGTGGGCATCGCCGAGCAGCACGCGGTGACCTTCGCCGCCGGCCTCGCCCGCGAGGGGCTCAAGCCGGTGGTGGCCATCTACTCCACCTTCATGCAGCGGGCCTACGACCAGGTGATCCATGACGTGGTGCTGCAGAAACTGCCGGTGCTGTTCGCCGTGGACCGGGCCGGCGTGGTGGGCCCGGACGGCGCCACCCACGCCGGCAGCTTCGACTTCAGCTTCCTGCGCTGCCTGCCGGGCACCGTGGTCATGGCCCCGGCGGACGAGGACGAGTGCCGCCAGATGCTCTACACCGGCTTTCTCCTCGACGGCCCGGCCGTGGTGCGCTACCCGCGCGGCCGCGGTCCCGGTGTCCACCCCCGCGCCGCCCTGACCGCCCTGCCCGTGGGCGAGGCCCAGGTGCGCCGGCGCGGCCGCGAGGCGGCCCTGCTGGTGTTCGGCGCCCCGCTGGCCGCCGCCCTGGAGGCGGCCGAGGCCCTGGACGCCACGGTGGTGAACATGCGCTTCGTCAAGCCGCTGGACGTGGAGATGATCCGGACCCTGGCCGGCGACCACCGGCTGCTGGTGACGGTGGAGGACAACGTGGTGGCCGGCGGCGCCGGCAGCGGCGTGGCCGAGGCCCTGGCGGCCGAGGGCCTGGAGGTCCCCCTCCTCCACCTGGGACTGCCGGACCGCTTCCAGGAGCAGGGCACCCGCGAGGAACTGCTGGCCGAGGCCGGGCTGGACGCGCCCGGCATCCTGCGCGCGGTGCGCGCCCGCCTCGACGCCCTCGCCGGGGCCCGGCACACCGGCCGCCACGCCGCGGTGTGAGCCCGGCTCCGGCCTCCGCCGCGGGAGGCGATCCGGACATCCCGGTGAATCAGGGCGCAGCCAGGCAGGTGCCGAGGGAACCCCGGCGGCAGCGGCGACCGTCGGTCCACACGGCATGGTCCAGCCGCGCCCCCTCCAGCCGGGCGCCCTCCAGCCGGGCCCGGCTGAGATCGGCATAGCTGAGATCGGCGCCGCGCAGATCGGCCCCGGCCAGGTCGGCGCCGCGCAGGCTGGCCCCCTTGAGGCGCGCGCCGGCGAGGTCGGCCCGCACCAGCCGGGCGTTGCCGAGATCGGCATAGGACAGGTCCGCCTCGCGCAGGTCGGCGCCCGTGAGGCGGGCCCCGTCGAGTTCCACGCTGTTGAGCAGGGCCCCCTCGAGCCGGGCCCCGGGGGCCTGCAAGCCCGACAGCCGGCAATAGCTCCAGTTGACGCCGGGGGCCGGCGGGGCGTCGCAGCGGGCCGCCGAGACCAGGCTGGCCGACGGCAGCGTGAATCCCAGCCACACCGCCACCGCCATGATGGCCGCCCCGGCCCCCACCGCCGCCAGCCGCTGCCAGGCCCCGGAGCCCCCGCCCTCCCCGGGGCGGGCGGGACGCGGATGGGCGGCGCCGCCCCGGGCCCGGCGCTCGCTGCCCGACCACGGCCCGGCATCGGCACCGCGGCGCTCGTCGGCCCAGCGCCGCGCCGCCTCCAGCCGCTCCCGGGCCTCGGGATCGTCGGGGTCGGCCCGCAGCACCTCGGGCACCAGGTCCGGCACCGCGCCCACGGGCCGCCACGTCTCGCGGTCCTGGCTCACCTCGTCGGTGAGCACCACCCGGCCCAGCACCAGGTACTGGGATATCTGCCCGGCGGGAAAAGGCCCTTTCACCTGCCGGCCGCGACGGATGTACCAGATGCCGTGTCTGCCCATGTGGGTTCCCGTGTCCGCGGCGGGTCTCCCGTGCCGCACCGCATATACTTAAACGAACTACTCCGTTGCACGCCAGAGGACGCCGCCCATGAAGATCAAGGGCCCGGGATTCCCGGGACCGCTGCCGCCGCAGCCGGCGCCCCGTCCGGGTGCCCTCCCCTGGCCCCCCGGGACCCGGCTCGACGCCCGGATCACCGCCGCCCGCGACGACACCCTGACCCTATCCATCGGCGGCCGGACGGTCCAGGTTGAGCTCCGCGACCTCAGTCCGCCCCTGGCCGGCGCCCTGCGCGAGGCCGCCGGCGGGACCGGGCGGCCCTTTGCCGCGGGCGATCTGCTGCAGGTCCGGGCCGGCCGGCGTGCAGGCCGGCCCGCGCTGGAGCTGGTGGAGCACATCCCCGCCCCCGCCCGACTCGCCGCCCCCGCCCTGCGGGCGGTGCTGCCGCGGCAGGGCCCCCTGGGGCCCCTGCTGGCCAACCTCCACGCCCTGGCCGCGCCCGGCCCGGATCGGCCGCCACTGCCGCCCCCGGTGCGCGCCGCGGTGGAACGGGTGCTGACCCTCCTGCCCCAGGCCCCCACCCTGCGCGACCCGCAGGTCCTGGCCCGGGCGCTGGCCCGCAGCGGCGTGTTCCTGGAGTACGGCCTGCAGAAGCTGGCCGAGGCAGCGGCGGACCGGGACATGCCACCGCAGGCCGTCACCGCCCGGCGCGAAACCGTGGAGACCGACCTGCGCCTGGCCCTGGAGCGCCTGGCCGCCGTTCTGCGCCAGGCGGCGGGCCGTCCCACTCCGGCGGCACCGCCCCCGGCCGGGGCGCCGCGGCCGCTCCCCGGGGGCCACCCTCCTCCATCCCCGGCACCCGCCGGGCAGCCGCCCGGCGCCGCGCCCAACCGGCAGGCCGCGGGTGAGCCACCCCGGCCACCCGTGACGCCAGGACCCCGTGCCACGCCCACGGTGCGCGGGCTGGAAAACATGCAGGCCGTGCTGGGCGAACTCCTGCGCCAGACCGAGCAGGCCACCGCCCGCATCCAGGCCCACCAGCTCACCATGGCCCAGGAGATCCCGCGGCCGTCGTGGCTCCTGGAGCTGCCCGTGCGCCAGCCCGACGGCATCGACGTGTTCGGCCTGCGCATCGAGCGCGACGAAGCCGGGGAGGCCGGCGGCCGCAGCGGGCACACGTGGCGGGTGAAGCTCAGCTTCGAGCTGGAGGGCCTGGGCCCGGTGGAGGCGCACATCACGCTGGCCGGGGGCGCCGTGTCGGTCCACTTCGGCACCGGTGATGCGGCCACCGGGGACCTGTTCCGGCGCCACCTGGACACCCTGCACCGGCGCCTGGCCGGGGCCGGCCTCACCGTGGGGCGCCTGAGCTGCCGCTGCGGGCTGGCGCCGCCGGCCCCGGGCGGCGGCGGTTCCCTGCTGGATGATCACGCATGAGCGGGGAGCGGAAAGCACCGCCGGCGGCGGTGGCCCTCTACTACGACGGCCGCCGGGCCCCGCGGCTCACGGCCAAGGGCCGCGGCGAGGTGGCCGAGGCCATCATGCGCCTGGCGCGGGAGCACGGCGTGCCCCTGCACGAGGACCCGGCCCTGGTGGACCTGCTGTCCCGGCTGGAACTGGGCGAGGAGATTCCCCGCGCCCTCTACGTGGCGGTGGCCGAGGTCATCGCCTTCGCCTACATGGTGCGGGGCAAGATGCCCGAGGGCTGGAGGAACAGCGGAGTCAGCCCACCTCGTCCAGGCGGTGGAGAAGGTTGATGAGCTCGGCCTCGCCCTGGCTGATGCCGCACACGTCCATGAGCTCGTGGGCCGGCATGCCGCGCCGGGCCAGGCGGATGGCCTGCTCGTAGGGCTGGTTGGCCGACTCGTAGAGGTCGAGCTGTTCCTGGCGCTGGGCCAGGTGGCGCTGGCGCCGTTCCACCTCCAGCACCCGCTGCCCCACCCCCTTGGCGGCGGACACCAGGGCGCGGAAATCGGCCCGCAGGTGCTCCATCTGGGCCCGCTGCAGGCGGCTCTGGCGCCGCGCCGACAGCCAGGCGGCCGCGGCCACCAGGCACAGCACCGTGCCGGTGGCCAGCACCAGGGCCGACGGCACCGGGCTCATGAACCACTGTACGATGGATTCCGGCATGGGACCTCAGGCGTACTCGTCCACGTGGGGCTTGCCGTCATCGTCCCGGCGCGGTTTCTTCTTGCGCCTGGATGCCGGCGGCTTCTGCCGCTGGGGCTGGCGCCGGTCGCCCGCCGGCGGCACCGGCCAGGCCGGCGGCAGCGGGTTGCGATCCCGGATACCAGCCATGTCCGCACCATGGAGCGGGGCGCGTCACAGCGCACCCACCTCCTGCCACTCCTCCTCGGAGAGGAGCTTGTTCACGTCCACCAGGATGAGGAGCTGCTCGCCGCGGCTGGTCACCCCCTGGATGTACTTGGACGACTCGTCGTTGCCCACGTTGGGAGCGGTCTCGATGTCGGAGGCGCGCAGGTCCACCACCTCGGCCACGCTGTCCACCACGATGCCCACCACCTGGTTTCCGGCCTCGATGATGACGATGCGGGTGGCGTCGTCCGCCTCCTGCTCCGGCAGGCCGAACCGCTTGCGGGTGTCGATGACGGTGACCACGTTGCCGCGCAGGTTGATGATGCCGAGGACGTAGTCGGGCGCCCCCGGCACCGGCGCGATCTCGGTCATGCGCAGGACTTCCTGCACCTGCATCACGTTGATGCCGTACTTCTCGTTGTCCAGGAAGAAGGTCACCCACTGGGTGACGGGATCGTTGGCACTGGCTGCGGCTTGTGTCATGGCTGACTCCCGGGCCTGCGGCCGGCGTCGGAAACCCGTCGGCCGCTTCGTTTCTGACAGGATCGATGCATTTTCCGTACCAGCCAGGCTGGTCCGGTACCCTCGTTATCGGCTCCGGGGACCGGATCTTCAGTCCCCGGCCGCCGGCCGGCCCTGGCGCAGGCGGCGGGCGAACTCCCCGGCGTCCAGCAGGGCGCACATGTGGGCCACCACGGTGCCCGCAATCCAGGGCTGGCGGGGGCGCTCGGTGCGCCAGCGCACGGCCTCGGGCTCCAGGGTCACCACCTCGGCCACCTGGTCGCAGGCCAGGCCCCAGCGGCCCTCGTCGATGAGCACGATGCGGCTGACCCGGGCCAGCGGGTCCTCCCCGGCCAGGCGGGCCAGGGCCCGGGCCGGCAGCACCAGGCGGGCGGTGTCCACCACCGGGACCTTGATGCCGTGGTGGTTCACCAGCCCCAGGTAGAAGTCCGCATGGCCCGGCATGGGCGTGATGTGCCCGGGCCACTCCAGCACCCCGGACAGCTCCACCAGGGGTACGGCCAGGGTCAGGCCCCCGGCCCGGAACAGGAGCACCTGGAAGGGCTCGCCGGCCCAGGGGGGAATGTCGAATCGCACCGGGGCCGGCGCCTCGGCGCCGGCCTCGGTCACCGCGGGCGGCGGGGGCGCGGCCGGTTCCGCCGCCGTCTCCGGGAGAGCCGGCGCCGCGGCCGGTGCCGGGACCTGCGCCGGCTCGACCGGTGCTTCCGGCTCCGGTGCCGCCTCCTGCACCGGGGCCGCCGGCCGTGGCGGATCCGGCTCGCGCAGCAGGGCCTTGAGGAACAGGTCCAGGGCCAGGCCCTGGTCCACCAGCACCGGGCGCTTGCCGCCGCTCATGGGCCGTCGGCCGCCGCGGGCACGGCCGCGGCGCCTCCCAGGAGATGGTTGAGCAGGGCGGCATAGGCCCGGGCCCCGCGCGAGGCCGGCTGCCACAGGGTCAGGGGCACGCCGCGGCGGCTGGCCTCCCGGAACCTGGTGTCCACCGGGATCACGGCGTCCCACAGCCGGCCGCCGTACTCGCTGCGCAGGGCGCGCAGGGCCTCGATGGCGGCCCGGGTGCGGCGGTCGAACAGGGTGGGCACGATGAGATGGTCCAGGGGCTCGGCCCGGGCCCTGAGGATCATGTCCAGGGTGCGCGTCATGCGCTCCAGGCCCTTGAGTGCCAGGTGCTCGGTCTGGACCGGGATCAGCAGGCGCCGGCAGGCGGCCAGGGCGTTGACCAGCAGGATGCCCAGCAGCGGCGGGCAATCGATGATGGCGTGGTCGTAGCGCTCCGCCACCGCGGCCAGGGCCTGGCGCACCACCAGCCCCTTGCCCTCGCGCGCGCCCAGCTGCCGGTCCAGGGTGGCCAAGGCGGTGGAGGCCGGCAGCAGGTCCAGGCCCCCGGTGGAGGTGGGCCGGATGAGCGGCTCCACGTCGGCGGCGGTGACGGGCTCGGCGTGGAACAGGGCATAGACGGTGGGCTCCAGGGTGTCGGGATCGTGGCCGAAGTAGGCGGTGAGGGAACCGTGGGGATCCAGGTCCACCAGCAGGGTGCGGCGGCCGGCCCCGGCCAGCAGCCCGGCCAGGCTCACCGCGGTGGTGGTCTTGCCCACCCCGCCCTTCTGGTTGGCCACGGCCCAGATCTCCACCGGCTCAGCCCTCCCCGTCCCCTTCCACCGCCACCACCCGGCGGGCGTCGCGGTGGGCCAGGATCACCACCGCCACCCGCCGGTTGCGGGCCCGGCCCTCGGGCGTGGCGTTGTCGGCCAGCGGCCGGTGGGGGCCGAACCCGATGGCTGCCAGGCGCCGCGGGTCCACGCCGGCGGCGATGAACAGGCGCACCACCGAGGCGGCCCGGGCCGCCGACAGCTCCCAGTTGGAAGGGAACACCTCGGTGTGAATGGGCACGTCGTCGGTGTGCCCCTCCACGTCCACGTGGTTGGGCAGGTCGCGCAGCACACCCGCCAGCTCCTGCAGCGGCGCCCGGGCCTGCTCCTGGATCAACGCGCTGCCGCTGGCGAACAGCAGCCGGCTGTTGAGTTCCACCTTCACCCACAGCTTGTTGCGGGTGACGTTGACCAGGCGCGACTCGATGAGCGGCTGCAGGGCGGCCTCCACCCGGCGGCTGATGGTGGCCATGTCCGCCGCCCCGGCGCTGGCCGCCGGCGGCTTGAGCCGCAGCAGGTCGGGGGTGGCGGCGCGCGTGAGCGCGGGCGCGGCGGCCGCGGTCTCGCCCACGTTGATGGGTGTCGGCGACCGGGGTGCGGTCTTGAACGCCGCCACCAGGGTGTCGGACAGGACGCGATACTTGCCCTCGTTGATGGAGGAGATGGAGTACATCACCACGAAGAAGGCAAACAGCAGGGTGATGAAATCGGCATAGGAAACCAGCCAGCGCTCGTGGTTCTCGGGGGGTTCTTCGCGGCGGCGGCGGCGGGACATGGCCTTCAGCTCCGGTGCAGGTAACCCAGCAGCTTGGTCTCGATGTTGCGCGGGTTTTCGCCCTCGGCGATGGACGCCACGCCCTCGACGATCATCTCGCGGTGGCGGGCCTCCTCCTGCACGATGTGGCGCAGCTTGCTGGCCAGGGGCAGGAACAGCAGGTTGGCCGCGCCCACGCCGTAGATGGTGGCGACGAAGGCCACCGCGATGCCGCTGCCCAGGCGGCTGGGGTCGGACAGGTTACCCATGACGTGAATGAGGCCCATGACGGCACCGATGATGCCGATGGTGGGGCTGTAGCCGCCCATGCTCTCGAACACGCGGGCGGCCTGCAGATCGAAGTGCTCCCTGGTGCCGATGTCCACTTCGAGGATCTCGCGGATGGCCTCCGGTTCGCTGCCGTCGATGAGGAGCTGCAGCCCCTTGCGGGCAAAGGGATCGTGCTCTTCCTCCTCGATGCCCTCCAGCCCCAGCAGCCCTTCCTTGCGGGCGATGGTGCTCCAGGCGATGATCTTGTCGATGGCCTCGCGCGAGTCCCGGCGCGGCGGCACGAAGGCCCAGCCCACGATGCGCAGCGCGCGCAGGAACACGTGCATGGGCGACTGCAGCATGACCGCCCCCACGGTGCCGCCGATGACGATGAGCAGGGCCGGGCCGTTGAGCAGGGTGGCCACGTGCCCCCCCTCCAGGTACTGGCCCAGCAGGATGGCCGCGACCCCGAACAGCAGGCCGACGACGCTCAAGGGGTCCATGGGCTACACCTGCCGGGCCAGGGCCGGGCCGATCTCCGACAGGCCGAGGATCCGTTGGGTCACCCCCGCCTCGGCCACCGCCGCCGGCATGCCGTAGACCACGGAGCTGGCCTCGTCCTGGGCCCAGATGGTGGAACCCCGCTGGTGCAGGGCCTGCGCCCCGCGGCAGCCGTCGCTGCCCATGCCGGTGAGCACCACCGCCAGGGTCGAGTCCGGAAAGACCCGGGCCAGCGAGGCGAAGGTGATGTCCACCGACGGCTTGTAGGTCTGGTCGGGCGTCGCATCGGTGACGCGCACCCGGGCGCCCGCCCCGTTGGCCACCACCTCCAGCTGCCGGCCGCCCGGGGCCAGCAGCGCCACCCCCGGCTCCAGCGCGTCGCCGTCGCGGGCCTGGCGCACCTGGATGGCGCAGAGCTGGTCCAGCCGCGCGGCGAAGGCCTCGGTGAAGCTGGCCGGCATGTGCTGCACCAGCACGATGGGCACGGGGAAATCCGCCGGCAGGGCACCGAGCACCTCCTGCAGTGCCACCGGGCCGCCGGTGGAGGTGCCGATGGCCACCAGCTTGAAGCGGCCGGCCCGGCGCGCGGCGGCCGGCCGGGCAGGTGCCGGGCGCGGCGCCGGCGCGGGTGCCGCGCGCGGCGCGGGCGGCCGGTTCCGGGTCACCGCCGGGGCCGGACGCTGCGCCAGGGCGCGCACCCGCTCGCGCAGCAGGCGCTTGGCCTCCTCCCGGTCGTGGGAGATGTCCTCGAAGCGCTTGGGCAGAAAGTCCATGGCCCCGGCGTCCAGGGCCTCCAGGGTCGCCTTGGCGCCTTCCGTGGTGAGGGACGAGAACATGAGCACCGGGGTGGGACGCCTGGCCATGATCCGGCGCACCGCCGTGATCCCGTCCATCACCGGCATCTCGATGTCCATGGTGACGACATCGGGCTGCAAGGCCATGACCTGCTCCACGGCCTGCTCGCCGTTTTCGGCGGTGCCCACCACCTCCAGCCCGGGATCGGCGTTGAGGATCTCGCTGACGCGGCGGCGGAAGAAGCCGGAGTCGTCCACCACCAGAACCTTCTTGTGCATGCTCACTCCCTTGTCCTTCCAGGGGTACGGCCCCGGCCAGCCGCCGGGATTCAGCCGTAGCGCCGCGCGTACGAACGCATGAGCCCCGGCACATCCAGGATCACGGCGATGCCGCCGTCGCCCGTGATGGTGGCCCCCGCCAGGCCCTGGATGCCGTGGAGCATGGCCCCCAGGGGCTTGATCACGACCTCTTCCTGCCCGATGAGCTCGTCCACCACGAAACCCACGCGCTGGGTCCCCACGTGCACCACCACCACGTGGCCGTGGTCCGGCAGCTCGGCATCGGCGCGCCGGCGCACCAGCCAGCGCGTGAGGTAGTACAGGGGCAGCGTGCGCTCCCGCACCAGCACCACGAGCTGGCCGTCCACGACGTTGGTGCGGGTGAGATCGAGATGAAAGATCTCGCTGACGTTGACCAGGGGCAGCGCGAAGAGCTGCCGGTCCAGCTTCACCATCAGGGTCGGCATGATGGCCAGGGTCAGGGGCACCTTGATGCTGAGGCGGGTGCCCTTGCCGAGCCTGGAGTCGATCTCCACCGTGCCGTTGAGCTGGGCGATGCGCGTCTTGACCACGTCCATGCCCACGCCGCGGCCGGAGATGTCCGAGATCTCGCTCTTGGTGGAGAACCCGGGCATGAAGATCAGGTTGTAGCATTCCTTGTCGTCGAGACGGGCCGCGGCATCGGCATCCATGAGCCCCTTCTCCACCGCCTTGCGGCGCAGCAGTTCGGGGTCCATGCCCTTGCCGTCGTCCTCGATGGTGAGCAGGATGTGGTCACCCTCCTGCTCCGCCGCCAGCACGATGGTGCCGGCGCGTGGCTTGCCGGCCTGCTCCCGCTCGTCGGGCATCTCGATGCCGTGGTCCACGGCGTTGCGCACCAGGTGAACCAGGGGATCGGCCAGCGCCTCCACCAGGTTCTTGTCGAGATCGGTCTCCTCGCCCTGGAGCTCCAGCTTGATCTCCTTCTTGAGGCTGCGGGCCAGGTCGCGCACCACCCGCGGGAAGCGGCCGAAGACCTTCTTGATGGGCTGCATGCGCGTCTTCATGACCGAGAGCTGCAGGTCGGAGGTCACCACGTCCAGGTTGCCCACCGCCTTGAGCAGCTCCTCGTCGTTGGTGGCCGCGCCCAGGCGCGAGAGCCGGTTGCGCACCAGCACCAGCTCGCCCACCAGGTTCATGATGTCGTCCAGCCGGGCGGTGTCCACGCGCACGGTGGCCTCGCCCTGGGCCGGCTTGTCGCCGCCGGCCGCCGGCTTGGCCGGGGCCGCCGCGGCGGGCGCGGCCCGGTCCGCGGCCGGCCTGGATCCGCCGGCCTTCTTTGCCTTCTTCCCCTTGGCCGCCGGCGTCCCGGCGGCGGCCTGGGCGGCGCCGGCCTTGGGCACACCGGTGAACTTGCCCTTGCCGTGGAGCTGGTCCAGCAGGGCCTCGAACTCCTCTTCCGTGATCTCGTCGCCGGCCGCAGGCTCCGGGGACGGTGCCTCCCCGGAGGCGTCCGCGCCGGTATCCGGGCTCTCCGCGGCCGGGGCATCGGCCTGCCCGCCGGCAACGGCCTCGGGCACGCCGGTGAACTTGCCCTTGCCGTGGAGCTGGTCCAGCAGGGCCTCGAACTCCTCTTCCGTGATCTCGTCGCCGGCACCGCCGCCGTCCGCCGGGGCCTCCGGCGGGGGGGGCTGATCACCGCCCTGCTCCGGCGCCGCGCCGGGACCGTGTAGCTCGTCCAGCAGGGCCTCGAACTCCTCCTCGGTGATCTCGTCACCCCCCTGCTCCCCTGCCGCCGGCGCCTCGGCCGCGGCCGGTGCCCCGGCGGCGGGCGCCTCGCCCGCCAGGATGCGCTCCAGCCCCTGGATCAAGGCCGGGTCGGCCGGCTGGACCTCGCCACCGCTGCGCAGGGCCTCGAACTGCTCGTTGAGGACATCGAGCACCGGCAGCACCGTGTCCATGAGCGCGGCATCCACCGTGCGCTCGCCGTTGCGCAGGAGGTTGAACACGTCTTCGGCCCGGTGGCACAGCACCACCATGGGCTCGATGTTGAGGAAACCGGCGCCGCCCTTGATGGTGTGGAACCCCCGGAACACGGCGTTGAGCAGGTCCATGTCCGTGGGCCGCTGCTCCAGGTCCACCAGCTGCTCGTTGAGCTGTTCGAGGATCTCGCCGGCCTCGACGAGAAAGTCTTCGAGCAATTCGTCGTCCACGGGTCGCCTCTCAACTCGGTTAGAATCCAAGGCTGGACAGCAGCTCGTCCACTTCGTCCTGGCCGCCCACCACGTCCCCCTGGCGCGTTCCGGGCACCGACGGCCCCTCGGCCTTGATGTCGCGCTTCTCCTTGTCCGCGGCCGGCGATTCCTCTTCGCGCGAGCCGGAGATGCGGATGAGGTTGACCAGGTTGTCCTCCACCTCCGCCACCAGGGTGATCACGCGCTTGATGATCTGGCCGGTCAGGTCCTGGAAGTCCTGGGCCATGAGCACCTCGTTGAGCCGGCCGCGCAGGCCCTCGGCCCGCTCGCCGCACCGGCGCAGGAATTCGTCCACCCGCTTGACCAGTTCCCGGAACTCGGCCGCCTCCATCTCCCGGCGGGTGAACCGGCCCCAGTCCTCGCGCAGCCGGGCCGCCTCGTCGAGGATGGCGTCGCACACCGGGATCGACTCCTCCACCGCGGTCAGCGTGGTATTGGCGGCCTTGTCGGTCATGTCGATGACATGCCGCAGGCGCTCGCGCGCATCGGGGATCTCCTCCTTGGCGATGTCCGCGATGCGCGCATCCAGGTGAAAGCTCTTGAGCGCGTCGTGCAGCTCCCGGGTCAGCCGGCCCAGCTCCTGGTACAGCGTGGTCTCGCGCAGCCGCACCAGGGTGTCCAGGCTCTCCTGGGCCGCGTCCTCGTCACCGGCCTCGAGCTGCTCCAGCAGGGCCCGGGTGCGGGCCACCATTTCCTCGTTGATGATGTTCTGTTCCGCCATGCACCGTTCTCCCGCCTGCGTCCCGTCAGGACGCTGCAACCCGTTCGAAGATCTTGTCGATCTTCTCCTTCAACGTCTGGGCGGTGAACGGCTTGACGATGTAGCCATTGACCCCCGCCTGGGCCGCCTCCACGATCTGGTCCCGCTTCTGCTCGGCGGTCACCATCAGCACGGGCAGGTCCTTGAGCCGCGCATCGGCCCGGACCGACCGCAGCAGGTCGATGCCCTGCATGCCCGGCATGTTCCAGTCGGTGATGAGGAAATCGAAGTCCCCGTTCTGCAGCATGGGCCATGCGGTGGTGCCGTCGTCGGCCTCCTGGGTGTTGGTGTACCCCAGGTCCCGCAGCAGGTTCTTGATGATCCGCCTCATGGTGGAAAAATCGTCCACGATGAGGATCTTCATGTTCTTGTCCACGTGCTCCCTCCAACTCTCGCACCGGGCCGGTCTCGGGCCGCAGGGCCCCGGCCCGGGCCCCGGATGCCAGGTCTGTCCCCCGTTCTTATCGGCACGGGAGGGGAAGTCTTAAATAGGGTGTTGAAAAACCCGTCCCGGCCCAGCCGC
>JALSIK010000318.1 GCA_026990045.1 Chromatiales bacterium
CGCTCCACGGGGCTGTCCACCTTGCCCAGGGCCGCCTGGGCTTCGTAGTACTCCGCGCGCGCCCAGGGCGTCAGCGCGACGGCGCGGGCCAGTTCCTCCGGCGAGTCGCGTAGCACGCGGAAGAAGTTGACCACATCGCCGTTGATGTCGTTGTAGACCTCCATCCGCGAGCGCGGCTTGTGGAACAGCACGGCCGCGCTGCCGCCGAACACCTCGATGTACACCTCGTGCGGCGGCATCAGCCCAACGATAGTTCGGGCCAGCCGCCATTTCGAGCCGACATACGGCAGGATACGGGGCAGGGTCTGCCGCATCATTGCCCTCCTGTCCGATGTGCCGGCGGGCGGGTGAACGCTTCGACGGCCACCACCAGCCGCTCCACCCCGACAACGGCCAGCCAGTCGTCCGGCTTGGCCGGCAGGTCAAGCACCGACGCGCCCAGGGACGCGGCCAGCGCGTCCCAGCCGGTGCCCACGTCGGGGTCAGGCACCACCACCACATCGCGGGCGCGGGCGACGATGGAGGCCAGCGCGCGCACGGCGCGCCGCCCGGGGCGGGCCGAGGGGAGTGACACGGCCAGCCAGCCCATGTCCTCCACGGCGGCGTGGAGGGACATGGCCTTGATGTCCCCCTCGACGACCAGGGCCAGCTCAGCCGTTTCCGGCGCGTCGGGCGCGAGCCAGGGCCACATGGGGTCGCCGGGGGAGAAGGCGTACCGCGGGCCGGCGGCGCCGTCGGGGTTGCGCCGGCGCACGGCCAGCAACACCTGGCCGGCGAAGACCGGCCAGGTCAGCGCGCCGTCATCGAGGCCAAGGCCCCACCGCTCGACATGCTCCCCGGTCAGCCCCCGGGCGGCCCACGCCTCGGCCGCCCGGGGGTTCAGGTGGAAGTCGAACCACGAAGGGCCACCCGCGAGCTGGCGCGGTGGCGACGGCGCGGTGGGACCGTAGCCGTTGCGCGACCAGCGGCCGGCGTGGCCACAACGGCGGCACCAGAAGTTGCCCTTTTGCCAGACGCACAGCCGGTCGGTGCCGCCGCACACCGGGCATGGGCCGGCCGCCTGGCCGCGCGCGTGGTGGTGGAGCGGCGTCTTCAGCGCCCGCGCGGCATCATCAATCCACCCGCCGCTCATCTCTGCACTCCCGCCCGCGACGCCCACGTCACGCGGACGCGGACAGGCACGTCGGCCAGGCCGGCGGCGACAAGGGCCTCGCGACAGCCGCGGGCAAAAATCCTGGCCGCGAAGTCCACATCTCCCTCGCTGACGCCTGGCCAGAACGAGAGCACCAGCGCGTCGTGCCACAGCCCCGTCGGCAGGAAGAAGTTGGTTCGCGACCACGAGAGGATCGCCTTGAAGACGTGGACAAACCCCTCGCGCACCATGTCCGACACAAGCACCGGCAGCGCCGGACAGGCGCGGGGGTGTGGTGGCACGGGGAGGCCGGAGATGGGGCTGTGGGTGACGCGCCGTGCGGCCTCGCGGGCTTCGGCCACCAGCTCCGTGGCCCAGCGGGGCACATCATCGGAGCCGTGAATGGCCGAGTAGACCGCGCGCTTGGCAGCCGCGCGGTCGTAATCCTTGGGGATGAGGCGGTCGTCTCCGGCGCGGCGGGTGGCCAAATCGTACAGCTTCCCCCGGCCGGCGAGGGCGGCGGCAACGGTGAGCTCGGCGAGGGAGACATCGAGTATGGCGACGCACATGGCATCGCGGACGGCGGCGGGAAATGATTGGAACGCAGGGCGGCGGGCATACAGCCGCCAGGTGGAGGCGTCGCGGAACGCCCACACCGGGCGGACAACGCCGTCCACTGATGCGGACAGCAGCGCCCT
>JALSIK010000319.1 GCA_026990045.1 Chromatiales bacterium
ACGGCATGAAAATCGGTCCCCTCGCCCGCATCCTGCTCCGGGCCCGGCGGGCCCACCCAGTAGATGTCGCGCCCGCGGGGATCCCGCGCCCGGATCACCGGCTCCGACTTGTGGCGGTGCCCCAGGCGGGTGGCCTTCAGCCCGGCCAGGGCGTCGCGCGGCCGGTCCGGCACGTTGACGTTGAGCAGGGTGTCCGGCGGCAGCGGATGGCGCTGCAGCCGCCGCACCAGGTCCAGCGCCACCGCGGCGGCGGTCTCGAAGTGTTTCGGCTCGGGCCCCGCCAGGGACACCGCGACGGCGGGCAGTCCGAGAAAGCGTCCTTCCATGGCGGCGGCCACGGTGCCCGAGTAGATCACGTCGTCCCCCAGGTTGGCGCCGGCGTTGATGCCCGACACCACCATGTCCGGCTCGCGCTCCAGCAGGCCGGTGATGGCCAGGTGGACGCAGTCGGTGGGCGTGCCGTCCACGCGAATGAAACCGTTCTCGGTGGCGGTGGCACGGATGGGCGCATCCAGGGTCAGCGAGTTGCTGGCACCGGAGCGGTCGCGATCGGGCGCCACCACGGTGACCCGGGCGATGGTGCCCAGCGCCTCGGCCAGACAGGCCAGCCCCGGGGCCTGGTAGCCGTCGTCGTTGCTGATGAGAATGTGCACAACCCCGTACCGCTCTGGGCCTGTGGTATTCTGCGCGAAAGCAGGCCGGCTGACAAATACGGGATCCACAGGCATGAGCGACGATCGTCACGACGGCGACAGCGAGGCCCGGCGCCTGTTCCGTGACGCCGTCGGTCCCGTGCGCCGCCTGCGCCACGATCGCATCGAGCCGCGCAAACCGAGGCCGGCGCCGCGCCCGCGCCAGCGCCTGCGCGACGAGCGGCGCGTGGTCCGCGACATGCTCAGCGATCCCGCGGACCCGGCCGAGCTGGAGACGGGCGAGGAGCTGCTGTTCTCGCGCCCGGGTCTCCAGCACACCCTGCTTAAGCGCCTGCGGCGCGGCCAGCTCGCGGTCCAGGCCCAGCTCGATCTCCATGGCCGCACCGTGGACGAGGCCCGCACCGCCCTGGCCGGATTCCTGTACGACGCCTGCGCCCGCGGCCTGCGCGTGGTGCGGGTGATCCACGGCAAGGGCCGCGGCTCCCCCGGCCGCCGCCCGGTGCTCAAGGGCCGGGTCAACCACTGGCTGCGCCAGCGCGACGAGGTGCTGGCCTTCTGCTCGGCCCCGCCCGGCGACGGTGGCACCGGGGCGGTGTACGTGCTGCTGCGCCGCCGCGGGGCGCGGCCGTGAGCCGCCGCCCCGCTGCCATCCTGCTGGTGTCCTGCCCCGACCGCCGGGGGCTGGTGGCCACCGTTTCCGGTTTCATCTCGCGCCATGGCGGCAACATCATCGACCTGGAGCAGCACGTGGACCGCGAGGCGGGCGTGTTCTTCATGCGCGTGGAATGGGAGCTGGACGGCTTCGCCCTCGATGCCGGCACCCTGCCGCAGGCGGTGGCGGAACTGGCCGCCCCCCTGGACATGCAGTGGCGGCTCTACTTCGGCGACCAGCGCCCGCGCATGGCGGTGCTGGTCTCCCGCCATCCCCACTGCCTGCTGGACATCCTGGCCCGGGTCCAGGCCGGCGAGTGGAACGTGGAGCTGCCGCTGGTCATCAGCAACCACCCGGACCTGGAGCCCTTCGTGGCACAACTGGGCATTCCCTTCCACGTGCTGCCGGTGACGCCCGACACGCGCCGGGCGCAGGAACGGCGCCTGCAGGCGCTGCTGGAGGAAAACGACGTCGAGTTCCTGGTGCTGGCGCGCTACATGCAGATCCTCACCGATGCCTTCG
>JALSIK010000320.1 GCA_026990045.1 Chromatiales bacterium
GGAGGACGAAGGCTACCGCGTCACCACCGCCGAGAACGGCGCCGCGGCCCGCGAGGCCTTCCGCCGCCAGCCGCCGGACGTGGTGCTGCTGGACATCTGGATGCCGGACATCGACGGCATCACCCTGCTCAAGGAGTGGTCGGAGGACGGCCGCCCGCCCATGCCCGTGATCATGATGTCGGGCCACGGCACGGTGGAGACGGCGGTGGAGGCCACCCGGCTGGGGGCGGTGGACTTCATCGAGAAGCCGCTGTCCCTGGCCAAGCTCCTGCTCACCATCGAGCACGCCCTGGAAGCCGAACGGGCGGTGCGCGAGCGCAAGAGCCCGCGCGCCGTCACCGACACCGTGGCCGAGCCCATCGGCAAGAGCGCCACCATGCAACGGCTCAAGGACCAGATCCGGCGCCTGGCCCAGCACGAGACCTGGCTCCTGATGCTGGGCGAACCCGGCTCCGGCCAGCGCATCCTGTCACGCTATCTCCATGCCCAGAGCGCCCGCTCCGAGGCCCCGTACCTGGAGGTCAACGTCAACACCCTGGCCCCGGGCCGGGCCCAGGAAGAGCTGTTCGGGGTGGAACAAGACGGCCGCGTGACCCCGGGGATCCTGGAGCAGGTCAACGGCGGCATCCTGTACCTGTCCGACGTGGCGGAGATGGACGAAACCATGCAGGCCAGCCTGTACTCCGCCCTGGACAGCGGCCAGTTCTACCGCGTGGGCGGACAGGCGCCGGTCAAGATCAACCTGCGCCTGGTCGCCGCCACCAGCCACGACCTGGAGCGGCTGGTGGAGGCCGGCCGCTTCCGCCGCGACCTGTACCATCTCATCAATGTCATGCCCATCTACGTGCCGCCGCTGCGCGAGCACCGCGAGGACGTGCCGGAGCTGCTCAACTTCTTCGCCGACCTGTACGTGAACAAGGAGAACCTGCCCTACCGCCACTTCACGGTGGCGGCCCAGAACCGGCTGCGCAACCACGACTGGCCGGGCAACATCCCCGAGCTGTGCAACCTGGTGCAACGGCTGCTGCTGGTGGGCTCGGGGACCGAGATCGACATCCACGAGGTGGAAACGGCCCTGGCCAGCCTGCCGCGGCCGGCGGGGGCCGGCGCCTTCCGCGCCGGCTTCGACCTGCCGCTGCGCGAGGCGCGGGAGGAATTCGAGCGCGCCTACTTCGAGTACCAGCTGGAGCGGGCGGGCGGCAGCGTAGGCCGGGCGGCGGAACTGGCGGGGCTGGAGCGCACCCATCTCTACCGCAAGCTCAAGGCCCTGGGCATCACGCCCAAGCGGCGCCGCGAGAGCTGAGCGCGGAGCACACCAGAAGAAGAACAAGGCACCATGAAGATCATCATCCTCGGCGCCGGCCAGGTGGGATCGTCGCTGGCGGCCAACCTCGCCAGCGAGGCCAACGACATCACCGTGGTGGACACCCAGGAGTTCGTCCTGCGCTCGCTGCAGGACCGCCTGGACATCGGCACCGTCTGCGGACTGGCCTCGCACCCGGACGTCCTGCGCCGCGCCGGCGCCGACGACGCCGACATGGTCATCGCCGTGACCGACTCCGACGAGACCAACATGGTGGCGTGCCAGGTGGCCTACACCATCTTCCACACCCCCACCAAGATCGCCCGCGTGCGCAGCGTGGACTACCTGCGCTACCCGCAGCTGTTCAGCCAGGAGGCGCTGCCGGTGGACGTGCTCATCAGCCCCGAGCAGCTCATCACCAACTACATCCAGCGCCTCATCGAGCACCCGGGCGCGCTGCAGGTGCTGGACTTCGCCGACGGCCTGGTGCAGCTGGTGGCGGTCAAGGCCTACTACGGGGGGC
>JALSIK010000321.1 GCA_026990045.1 Chromatiales bacterium
CGGGGTCGACCACGGTGGCCTGCACGATCCGCTGGCTGCGAGTGTTGCGTACCCGGATGGTATCACCCCGCCGGCCGTCGCCGAGGGCCTTGCCCCGTACCCGGATCACCAGGTTGCCCGCCCGCGCCAGGATGGTGACCAGTTGGCCTCGCTTCACCAGGCGCGGCGGGGTGACCACGGCGGGGGTGAGCACCCGGCCCTTGCGCAGGCTGCGGCGGGCCACCATGTCGCGGATTTCCTCGCTGCGCCGGAAGTAACCGCTCACCAGACGGGAGATGTCGCGGCGCACGCCGATCACGTCGTCCGGCCCCAGCACGCTGCCGCGCGGCAGGTTGTGACGGGCCACCAGCACCGTGTCGAAGCGGCGGATGGTCACGCCGATCCGGATCTTCCAGCCGCGCGGATCCGGGCAGCGCACCTGGAGGCTGCTGCGGCCCAGCTCCCGCGCGCCTGCCGGCCGGGAAACCTCCAGCGGCTGCCGGCAGGGAACCAGGCGCAGGCGCGGGTCCAGGTGGCCGATTTCCACCCGGGTATCCGGGTCGTCGTATTGCCGGGCGAGGAAATCGCTTGCCGCCTGGCGAATGCTTTCCGGCGATTGCCAGGCGGCCAGGGCCGGGCCGCTCAGGAGCAGCAGGGCCAGCAGCAGAGGGCGGGTCGGGAATGGCCGGTGCATGATCTCTCTCCCAATAGGGCAGTCGGTGTCTGGCAGGAATCAAGCAATTGCCGTGCCAGGGCATCATTTGCGGTCCGCTGCCTCAAGCTTCCCCCGGCGGGGCCGATAGGTGGTACAGAATCCGAACAGGCAATCCCGGGAGGCAACATGGCCGGCATCATGGCGGAAGTGGATCAGCGCACCAACCTGGTGGGCGAGAACCGCATGGAACTGCTGCTGTTCCGACTCGGCACCCGTCAGCGGTTTGGCATCAACGTGTTCAAGGTGCGGGAGGTCATCCAGTGCCCGGGCCTGACGCGCATGGTCAGCGCCGATCCCAATGTGCGGGGCGTGGCCAACCTGCGGGGGCAGACCATTTCGGTGATCGATCTGGCCCAGGCCATCGGCATGCGCCCCCTGCCCGAGGCGGCGGAGTGCTTCGTCATCGTGACCGAATACAACCGGAGCGTGCAGGGTTTTCTGGTCTCCGGCGTGGATCGCATCGTCAACCTCAACTGGAAGGAAATCCACTCTCCCTCCCGGGGGCTGGGCCGATACAACTACATGACCGCGGTCACCGAGGTGGATGGCGAGCTGGTGGAAATCATCGACGTGGAGAAGGTGCTGGCCGAACTGACCGGCGTCACGACCGATCTCAGTGAACCCGAAGATTATGCGGAACTCACCGAACAGCGGATCCGGGTATTGGTGGTGGATGATTCGAGTGTGGCCCGCAACCAGATCAAGCGCACCCTGGAACAGATGGGCATGGAATGCACCCTGGCCGCCAATGGCCGGGAGGGGTTGGAGATCCTGCGGGGCTGGGTGGCCGAGGGCGATGCGCTGCGGGATCACGTGGACATCCTGATCTCCGACGTGGAGATGCCGGAGATGGACGGCTACACCCTCACCACCGCGGTCCGTGACGACGAACGGCTGAAATCGCTGCCGGTGCTGTTGCACACCTCCCTGAGCGGGGTGTTCAACAAGAACATGGTGGAAAAGGTGGGCGCCGATCGCTTCGTGCCCAAGTTCAATGCCGACGAACTGGCCCGGGAGGTGAACGACCTGCTGGAAAGCAAGGGTCTGGTCTGAGCCGGGCCTCACAGGGACAGGAATACGTGCAGGCCGTGACCAAGAACGTCCTTTCCAGCCAGGACTACGA
>JALSIK010000322.1 GCA_026990045.1 Chromatiales bacterium
GCTGGCCTCCATGCAGGAAACCGCCCTGCGCGAGGCCCTGGCCACCCCCGTGGACGGCTTCGACGCCGCCCTGGAACACGCCGCCACCCATCACTACCTGGCCCACCGCGAGGCCGCCCACGAACGGCTGCGCCGCAGCGGCATCTACACCGTGGACGCCCCGCCTGCCGACCTGCCCGTGCACATGGTCAACCGCTACCTGGAACTCAAGAGCGCCGGGGTGCTGTGAGGCCGGGCGGGCGCTGGACCCGCCCCCGGCGCGGGCAGCGGCCATCAGGTTTCAGCCGTCCTTCCAGACCGTCACTTTTCGCACCAGCCGGCCATCCGAGTCATAGACATATCCCACCAGCGGCCCCTCCCAACCCTCCTCTGCATTACGGACGATGAACTCCCCACCGCAACCGGGGTGGATGAATCCCGTGCGCTTCCGGCCGACGTAACACCCGGTTTCCCAGCAAAACTCCAGGCTGATGTCCGCCTCGATGGGAGCAATCCGCCGGCTGCCGCACTCCAGGCACCGCTCCTGCCCCCGGCGCTCCACGATCACGCGCAGACGCTGCATGCTCTGTACAATCTGCTTGCAATCCCATTCGCTCAGCTCCACGCGTTCGATTTCGTCATCCTCGGCGCCGGACAGGCGGATCCGTATCCGCCGCCACTCCTTCGCGTGATCGAACTTCTCCTGCACGGATTCCACCAGCCGGTCGGCATCGCCCGTGTATTCCACCGGCACCAGCGAACCGCAGTCCTCGCACCAGCCAGGCACCGCCACCAGTTCAACCTCCTCGTCGCCCCAGGCGTACACACGCCTGCCCCGCAACATGCCGTCGTGCACCGTGTACCCGCAGCAGTTGCACACCAGCTCCCGGGCGGCCGACGACGGCCCCACCCTCTTTTTCGTGCCCGATGGCCTGTCCGGCGCAACGACCGGGCCGCGCCGGCGCAGCCGCTCCGCCCACCACCGGAGCGAACGCTCGAACACGGCCCCGTAGCGGCCCACCGTGCAGTCCCGGTCCTCCATCATGGCCTGGACGACATCCAGGGGGGTGATTCGCCGGCATTCTTCCGCGTATGCGTCTTCTCCGATCATCCCCCGCAGGAGCATGAAATCCACCATGGCGCCCGGGATGTAACGGGCCCAGCGCTCGAAGCACGCATCCATCACCTGCGCCGGAATGCCGCGCTGCTCCGGAGAGAACATTTCCAGGATCGAATAAGGGTTGGCCATCACGATCGGCCCCGCCCAGCCAATGGAAAAGTCCAGCTTCGGGGCGCCCAGAGTGTGCATGAGCGTTCGGCGAAGTTCTGAAAAATGGGTGAAGACCACCTGATCGAACAACACCACGTAGAACAGCGCGCACACGAAATCCGGCTGAGCGCCGCGGGGAATGGACGCCAGGTGATCGGGGCCGGAACCGTCCCCTGTTGGATACAGGTCGCCGCGGGAAAAATGCCGTCCCTCGCACGCCATCAGGGGGCCGATGGGTGAACCCAGGGGCCGGCCCCAGAAATTTTCCCGGACATGAGCATCCATGCGCGACAGGGTGCCGTGGGCGTCCAGGGACTGCTCGAACGCGGCGTAATGCCATACGAAATCCCCATGGAAATACCGATCTGGATGCATACGGCCTCTCATGTCACCGCCGGATCTCCGGCAATGAATAGCCCAAACGTATTCGCTCCCTTGTCGGCTTGCATCCTACGAATCCCGGTGCCATGGTTATGCCTGCCGCAAGCTTGCGAGCCGGGGGCCGGGCCCGGGGCTGTTGCATCATATTGCCAGCGGACACCCC
>JALSIK010000323.1 GCA_026990045.1 Chromatiales bacterium
TGCGGGCGGAACGCTTCACCGAGTTCACCGCCCTGTTCGATCACCGCGAGGGCCGCAGCGGCGTGGTGGTCACCCTGCTGGCCGTCCTGGAGCTGCTCAAGCAGTCGCTGCTGGAGCTGGTGCAGGCCGAGCCCTACGGCCCCATCCACGTCAAGGCCGCGGGCGGCGGGCCCGGGCCCGATCTCACCACCGTCGATTACCCCGGGGAGCAGAGCGCCTGATGGACCTGCAACGACTGGCCAACATCATCGAGGCCGCGCTGCTGGCGGCCGGCAAGCCGTTGTCCCTGGACAAGCTGCTGGCGCTGTTCCCCGACGACGCCCGGCCCGAGCGCCAGGACATCCGCCAGGCGCTGGAGCGCATCCGGGAGTCCTGCGAGGGGCGCAGCTTCGAGCTCAAGGAGGTCGCCTCCGGCTTCCGCCTCCAGATCCGCCAGGACTACTCCGAGTGGATCAGCCGCCTGTGGGAGGAACGCCCGCCGCGCTACTCGCGCGCCCTGCTGGAGACCCTGGCCCTCATCGCCTACAAGCAGCCCATCACCCGGGCCGAGATCGAGGATGTGCGGGGCGTCTCCGTGAGCAGCCACATCATCAAGACCCTGCAGGAGCGGGGATGGGTGCGGGTGGTGGGCCACCGCGACGTGCCCGGCCGCCCGGCCCTCTACGCCACCACCCGGGAGTTCCTGGACTACTTCAACCTCAAGGGCCTGGACGAGCTGCCCAGCCTGGCCGAGATCCGGGACATCGAAACCATCAACGCCGAGCTGGACCTGGAGCCGCCGGGGCCGGTGGAAGAGGGCGGCGAGTCCGGCGAAGGGGACGAGGGCATGGAGGCCGCCGGCGGCGAGGCCGAGTCCGACACCGCCCGGGCCGAGGTGGTGGCCGCGCCCGCCGGTGACGGGAGCGTCCCCGTCACCGAACCCGACCAGACCGCCTGACCCCCGCTTGAAGGAACGCCTGCAGAAGATCCTGGCCCGCGCCGGCCTCGGATCACGCCGCGAGATCGAAGACTGGATCCGGGCGGGCAGGGTGGCCGTCAACGGGCGCACCGCCCGCCTGGGCGACCAGGCCGGGCCCGGCGACCGCATCACCATCGACGGCCGCCCCGTGCGGCTCCAGCCCGCCGAGCGCCGCGTCATCCTCTACCACAAGCCCGCCGGCGAGGTGTGCACCCGGCGCGATCCCGAGGGCCGCCCCACCGTGTTCCGCAACCTGCCGCGGGTCAAGGGCGGCCGCTGGATCGCCGTGGGCCGCCTCGACCTCAACACCTCGGGTCTCATGCTCTTCACCACCGACGGCGAACTGGCCAACAGGCTCATGCACCCGTCGCGGGAAATCGAGCGCGAGTACGCCGTGCGCGTGCTGGGCCAGGTGCCGGCGGAGATCCTCGACGCCCTCCAGCGGGGCGTGCAACTGGAAGACGGCCCCGCCCGCTTCGAATCCATCACCGACGCCGGCGGCGAGGGCGCCAACCACTGGTACCACGTGGTGCTGAAGGAAGGGCGCTACCGCGAGGTGCGCCGCCTGTGGGAAGCCGCCGGCGTCACCGTCAGCCGCCTCATCCGCATCCGCTTCGGCCCCGTGCGCCTGCCGCGCAACCTGAGGACCGGCCACTGGCGCGAACTGGGCGGCAGGGAACTCGACGCCCTCCTGGCCGCCGCCGGCCTGGCGCCGGCACGCCGCCGGCCCGTGGCCCGCACAGGCCGGGGACGCCGGCCGCGCCGGCGACACTGACGGGGACTGCGGGAAAGAGCGCTCAATCCGGCAGCCGTTCCCGTTCCT
>JALSIK010000324.1 GCA_026990045.1 Chromatiales bacterium
CTCCATGTCCTTTCTCAGCGCCAGGGGATCGATCAGGTTCTCGATGTACTGGCCGTCTTCCGGTTCCACCGGGCACCGCCCCGGGACGTAGGGACTGCCCGGCATCACTCCCGCCGCCCGGAACCGCTCCACGGCCTCGATGATCGCGGACTTGTCCATGAAGGCCGTGTCCTGCGCCAGCCGGTCCACCACCGGCGGCTCCAGGTCCGGGAATCGCGCGGCGATGATGCGCCGCCGTTTCTCCACGTACGGCACCTTCACCCGGTGGCCGTGGATGTCGTCTGTCGGTGGACCCAGCTCGAAGCGGTCCCAGACCTCCTGGTTCTCGCGCACCACCGCCGGATTGGCACCGTTGTTGTCATCGGTGATCACGTACATTCCCCCCGGCTTGAGCACGCGCAGCGTTTCCCGGATGCAGCCCAGGGGATCGATGAAATGGGACAGGGCCTCGGTGGTGAGCGCGATGTCGAAATAATCGTCCGGATACGGCATCGCGTTCGCCCTGCCCACGGTGACCTCGATCCGATCCCCCCGCGGCACATCCCGCTTGTACGCCTCCACCGTGTCCACCATCTGGCGGTACATGTCGATACCGTGGGCACTGTCCGCGCCCAGCCACACCAGGCTGCTCATGGTGAGTCCGAAGCCGCATCCCACGTCGAGCACCCGCTTGCCCGCGAGCTGTTCGGGCTTGAGGCGTACCGTGTTGAGGATGCTGCGCAGGTACCTTTCCCCGGCCCTGCGGTCGGCCAGCTTGCCGTGGTATTGACGCAGCCACCCCCGCGTGCGGTCATACTTGGCCGCCCCCTGTTCTCCCACGATGCGCGTATAGAGATCGAGGATCTGGTCTTTGCCCAGTATCGCTGCATTGTCCATCGTTCCGCCCCCGTTCTGTCATTCCAGTCGCCGGGTCATACCGGCCTCATCCGGACGCCGGCCGGGCCGGGGGCACGCCCCATCCCGGTCCCAGCGCCGTGCGGGCCGGCGCACCGGCCCGCTCCCGCTCCAGGATCACCACGTACCGGGCCACCAGGCCCGACAGGATCCAGAACAATCCCATGACATCGCCGGCATAAATCACGCTGTGGGTGAGATTGCCCATCACGAGCCCGGCCCACGCCCCCAGGTATCCCAGGGCGAGGACGCGGGCCTCGGCATCGTCGCCCGCCAGCCGGTAGAGCCGCATGCCGTTGCCGAACAGCCCCAGCAACAGCACCACCAGGGCCAGTCCCCCGATCCAGCCGGCCTCGGTGGTGATGAGAATGAAGTGGTTGTGCGCGTCGCGGGCCTTGACCCATTCCGGGAGGAAGGGCACGATGCGGTCGCGGAACTGGTTGAGGCCGATCCCCATGGGATTTTCCTTGATCAGTTCCCAGGCCCCGCTCCAGATCACGGTCCGGCTCTCGGTGCTCTCGTCCAGCTTCTCCACCCCGTACTCGTCCACCTGCTTGGTGGTCGCCACCCGCTGGTGGACGCTCTCCGGGACCCAGGCGGCATAGTTGGCGATGGCGAAGATCACCAGCGCCGCCATGGCCTTGGACCGGAACAGCGCCAGCACCAGCGTCGTCACCGCCACCGCCGCCAGCGCGGTGCGGGACTGGGTGAAGAAGATCCCGGCCAGTCCCATCACGAAGGTGGCCGCCGCCGCCAGCTTGTACCGGCGCTTGCCCCGGTAGAACAGCATCACCGCCACCGCCACCGGCACCAGGATGCCGAGGAAAATGGCCGCGTAGTTGGCCGCAAACACGGAATCGCCGAACGCCCCGGCCATGCG
>JALSIK010000325.1 GCA_026990045.1 Chromatiales bacterium
ACGCCAGCCTGAGCGACGAGGCCGTCAAGGCCGCCATCGAATACATGGTGAGCAAGAGCCAGTAAGCCTCGCCGCCATGGAGGCAAAGCCGGCCTCTGTGGCCGGTTTTTGCATTTCGCGCGCCCCTACTCCGGCGGCAGCGGTGCCAGATACCTGCGCAGACTCTCGAACTCCTCTGCCGTCGCCGTGCGGTAGCCCGGATAGGCCATCTCCCGCAAGACCCGCCTGCCCTCGGTCTCGTCGCCCATGCCGGCGAGGACGCGCTGCAGGCGCTCGCGCAGGGCCAGCGGCAGGCGCCGGGCAACCAGCATCGACATGTTCGGAATGGGCCGGCTGCTGCCGATGCTGCGCAGCGGCTGGTGCTGGTGCCGGGCCTTGGCGTACACGTTGACGGAGATCAGCGCCGCCTCGGCCGCATGACCCAGCACGGCGGCATAGGCCGCGTTGTGGGTGGGGAAACTCACGTAGCGTGGCGCGGCGGGGCCGATCAGTCCCGCCGCCTCCAGGGCTTCCTTGCCGATCCGGGTGATCACCGCCGCGGGGCTGGGCGTGGCCACCAGCGCCCCGGCCAGATCCGCCGGTTGACGGTAGGCGCTGTCTGCCCGCACCACGATTTGCGCGGTCAGCGGCTCGACGATGGTGGTGAGCACCTCGTAGCGGCCGCTGTCGATGGCCTCGGGCACGAAGTGGGGCGCGGTCTCGAGCAGATCGTACTGGCCCACCAGGGTGCGGCGCCGGAAGGCGCGGAAATCGCGGGCCGTCTCCAGCACCACGTCGCGGCCCAGGCGCTGGCGCAGGTATTCGCGCAGGGGCGCGTAGCGACGGAACTTGGTGGTCACGCTCTCCGAGGGCAGCAGCCCGAAGATCAGGGCCGGCTCGGCGGCCGCCGGCGAGCCGGCGGCCAGGAGAAACAACAGCGCGATCAGGCGGCGCAAGCCGGGCCGGTGCCATCGACCGGGGAGGGAAACCAGGGAATCGGGCATATTCAGTATCCGCTTGAAGGTACCTGCAGCAGGGCGGGTCAATCGACATGGCGACCGGGCCGACCGGACGTTGAATGCCCGCCATCCTACTACACCCTTCCGGGCGATACCTCCGACCGGCTTGACGCCGGACCCCTATCGAAACCGCCCCGTGGCCAGAAACCGGCACACCGCCTCGGCGGTCTCCTTCACGAACAGCAGGACATTGTGCCCGTGGGGCAGCTCCAGGCGATCGGTCACCCCGGCGGTGCGGGTGGCGTCCAGCTCCACGGTGCCGTCGTTGGGCTCGGGGAGGCGGCCGGCGGTGAGCACCACGCCGACGCCGAGGCCGCGGGTGCCGGCGATGATCCCGAGATCCCGATCCCCCCGCCAGCGGGGCGCGTCCCCCAGCAGCCCCTGCTGCAGGGAAGCGCCCAGCAAGGGCCGCAGCCAGGGATGGCGGGCCAGTTCGCGGGCCGCCGCGCTGCCGCGCACCGGGGTGCCGATCAGCACCACCCGGCCCGGCTTCTGCTCGGGAAAGGCGTCGAACAGGTGCAGCACCACGATGCCGCCGAGGCTGTGGGCGACGAGGTGGATCACCGGCGCGTCGATGCGCCGCAGGAAGGCATTGAGCGCCCGGGCGTTCTCGCGCGGCGTGCGGCGCACGGAGGGATAGCGGAACTGCACCACCCGGTAGCCGCAGTCGCGCACCCGGTGACGCAGCACGCTCATCTCGGCGCCGGTCATCCACACGCCGTGGACGAAGACCACGGTCTCGGCGGGCGGGGAAGACCGG
>JALSIK010000326.1 GCA_026990045.1 Chromatiales bacterium
AGCAGCACGCTGCCGGCCAGCAGCGCCCGCTCCACCCCGTCGGCGCCCAGCCACGCGCCCAGCGGCACCAGCACCGCGGCCAGGGCCAGCTCCTGGCGGAAGGCCGCCTCGTGGCGCCAGGCCGCGGCCAGGCCGCGCCAGGAGTAGCCGCAGGCGCGCAGGATGCGGGCGATCCCGGTGGCGCCCGGCTTCACGCCGCCGCGTCTCCGTCTCCCGCCGGCGGGCGCCAGGCCACGTCCAGCTCCTTGGCCGCGCGCACGTCGTCGAGGCGGCGCACCGGCAGGGTGTGGGGGGCGGTGCGCACCTGCTCGGGGTTGGCGCGCGCCTCCTGCAGGATGGCCTTCATGGCCTCGACGAAGGCATCCAGCGTCTCCGGGCTCTCGGTCTCGGTGGGCTCGATGAGCAGGCACTCGGGCACCAGCAGCGGGAAGTAGGTGGTGGGGGCGTGGAAGCCGTGATCCAGCAGCCGCTTGGCCACGTCCATGGCGGTGATGCCCAGCTCCTTCTGCTGGCGCTTGAGGGTGATGATGAACTCGTGGGTGGCGCGGCGTTCCGGGAACGCCGGGTCGAAGCCGGCCTCGCGCAGGCGCGCCAGCAGGTAGTTGGCATTGAGGGTGGCGTAGTCCGCCACCCGCGCCATGCCCTCGCGGCCCAGCATGCGGGCATAGACCCAGGCCCGCAGCAGCACCCCGGCGTTGCCGGCGAAGGCCGACAGGCGGCCGATGCTCTGCGGCCGGGTCTTCTCGGTCAGCCAGTAGTAGTCGCCGTCGCCGCCGCGCGCCACCATGGGCACCGGCAGGAAGGGTTCCAGGCGCTCGCTCACCCCCACCGGCCCGGCCCCCGGGCCGCCGCCGCCGTGGGGCGTGGAGAAGGTCTTGTGCAGGTTGATGTGGATGACGTCGAAGCCCATCTCGCCCGGCTTCACCTTGCCCAGGATGGCGTTGAGGTTGGCGCCGTCGTAGTAGAGCAGGCCGCCGGCCTCGTGCACGATGCGCGCGATCTCGTCGATGCGCCGCTCGAACACGCCCAGGGTGGACGGGTTGGTGAGCATGATGCCCGCGGTCTGCGGGCCCACCGCCTCGCGCAGCGCGTCCAGGTCCACGTCGCCCTGGTCGTCGGTGGGGATCTCGCGCGCGGTGTAGCCGCACATCACCGCGGTGGCCGGGTTGGTGCCGTGGGCCGCGTCCGGCACCAGGATCTCGGTGCGGCCGGTGTCGCCGCGGGCGTCGTGGTAGGCCCGGATCATGGCCACCCCCGCGAACTCGCCCTGGGCCCCGGCCATGGGCGCCAGCGACACCGCCTGCATCCCCGTCACCTCGCGCAGGATCTCCTGCAGCTCGTACAGGCAGGCCATGAAGCCCTGGCTCAGGTTGTCGGGACTGGCCGGGTGGCGCTCCAGGAACCCGGGCAGCATGGCCAGGCTGTTGCAGGCCCGCGGGTTGTACTTCATGGTGCACGAGCCCAGGGGATAGAAATGGGTGTCGATGGAGAAGTTCTTCTGCGACAGCCGGGTGTAGTGGCGCACCACGTCCAGCTCCGACAGCTCCGGCAGCGGCGGCGGCGCCGCCCGCCGCAGGGTGTCGGGGATGTCCGCCAGGTCCGCCGCGGCCGGCGGCTGCTGGGCGCCGTTCACGCGCCCGGGTCGGGAATGATCGAAGATCAGCATCGTGGTCTTTTCCGGTCAATCAACCCCTCTAACGCAGAGGCGCAAAGACGCAGAGAACGCTGAGGAAAAATCGCCACACGAAGCAGCCTT
>JALSIK010000327.1 GCA_026990045.1 Chromatiales bacterium
CCGAACTGGTGGTAGTTGCCGCGCACCTTGATGAGGATGGGCTTCTCGGCATAGAACTCGATGACCCGTTCCGGCTGCGGCTTGAAGAGGACGAATTCCACCCCGCTGGCCAGGCCGGTCTGGGAGATCTCGTCCACCAGGTTCTCCACCTCGGCCTTCTTGGGCAGCTTGCGCAGCATGGTGCCGAACTGGTCCTCGATGTCGTCGAGCAGCTTCTTGTAGCCGTCCAGCGCCGCCGCCCGGGCCTGTTTCTCCTCGAAATCGCGCCGCAGGCTCTGTTCCTCGCTCTCGGCCCGGGCCAGGCGGTCGCGCTGGTTGCTGATGTCCAGGAAGTAGCCCGCCGCCAGCACCACCACGCACACGATACCGATGAGCACGGCCTTGACCGGCGTCGGCCAGTTGCCGATGTTGCTGAAGTCCAGCTCGGACAGGTCCAGGTTCTTGAGGTCGGCCATGGGGGCTACTTCCTCGCCTGCAGCTTGGGCTTGTCGCTTTCACCGGCCTCGGGGATGACCTGCGTCACCCGCAGTACGAAGCGCCGCGCCTTCTCCGGCGACTTGGGATCCACCTCGATGACCTCCAGCGAGGGATTGGCCATGGACCTGGCCGCGTCCAGGCTGCGCATGAACGACGAGACCCGGGTCTGGGACTGGGCCTCGCCCTCGATGGTGAGGGTGTTGCCCTTCTGCTTGAGCTTGGTGAGATAGACCCCGTCGGGCAGGCTCTCCGCCAGCTCGTTGAACAGGCGCACCACCTCGGGGCGGTTGGCCTGGAGGCGCTCGATGACCTGCATGCGGGCCTTGAGCTGCTCGATCTTGCGGTCCAGGTCCTTGATCTGGGCCAGCTGCTTGTCCACCTCCTGGATGTGGTCGCGCAGCACCTGGTTGCGCGATTCCTGGGCCGCGATCATGCGGCTGTACTGGAGGTGGACGGCAAGGACGATGAGACCCATGAGCACGGCCGACAGGCCCATGACCGTGAGGAACTGCCGCTGGCGTTCCCTGCGCAGCTCCTGGCGCCATGGCAGCAGGTTGATGTGGGCCATCAGTCGAAGCTCCTCATGGCCAGCCCGCAGGCGATGAGCAGGGCCGGGGCGTCGTTGGACAGGCTCTGGGCCTTGACCCGCGAGGCGATGGTCATGTCGGCGAAGGGGTTGGCGATGCTGGTGTTGACCCCCAGCTTGTCCGCGATGAGTTCGTCCACGCCCGGCAGCATGGCCGAGCCGCCGGCCAGCACGATGTGGTCCACGGTGTTGAACTGGCTGGAGGAGAAGAAGAACTGCAGCGAGCGGCTCACCTGCTGGGCCATGGCCTCCTTGAACGGTTCCAGCACCTCGGGCACGTAGTTGTCGGGCAGGCCGCCCTGGCGCTTGGCCATGCCGGCCTCCTCGTAGGACAGGCCGTAGCGGCGCTGGATCTCCTCGGTGAGCTGCTTGCCGCCGAAGACCTGCTCCCGGGTGTAGATGGTCTTGAGGTCGTGGAGCACGTTGAGGGTGGTCATGGTGGCGCCCACGTCCACCAGGGCCACGGTCTGGTCGATGCCCTGTTCCGGCAGCTGGGCCGCCTGGAGCTGGAAGGCGTTCTCCATGGCGTAGGCCTCCACGTCGATGACCCGGGCCTTGAGCCCGGCGATCTCGATGGCGGCCACGCGCACGTCCACGTTCTCGGAACGTGACGCCGCCAGCAGCACGTCCACCCGCTCCGGGTCATGCTCGGACGGGCCCAGGACCTCGAAGTCCAGGTTCACCTCTT
>JALSIK010000328.1 GCA_026990045.1 Chromatiales bacterium
CTCGCGGCCGCGGTCCCGGGGCTGGCGGCCTCGCTCTCGCCCGGCGGCTGGGCGGCGGCCGCCGAGGCCATTCGCACCACCGACACCGTGGCCAAGGGGGCCTGGCGCACCCTGGAGCTGGACGGGCGCACCGTGACCGTGGCCGGCATCGCCAAGGGCTCAGGCATGATCCGTCCCGACATGGCCACCATGCTGGCCTTTCTCGCCACCGATGCGGCGGTGGCGGCGGCGGACCTGCAGGCCATGCTGCGGCGGGCGGTGGACGCCAGCTTCAACCGCATCACCGTGGACGGCGACACCTCCACCAACGATGCCTGCGTGCTGGCCGCCACCGGTGCCGCCGGCGTCCGGCCCCGGGGCGGCGACCTGGAGCGGCTGGAACGGGCGGTGGCCCAGGTCTGCCGCGACCTGGCCCTGCGCATCGTGGCCGACGGCGAGGGTGCCACGCGCCTGGTGACGGTGGCGGTGGAGGGCGGGCGCGACGAGGCCGAGTGCGAGGCGGTGGCCTTCACCATCGCCCACTCGCCGCTGGTCAAGACCGCCCTCTTCGCCGGCGATCCCAACTGGGGCCGCATCCTGGCCGCGGTGGGGCGGGCCGGGCTCGACGGCCTGGACGTGGCGGGCGTGGAGATCCACCTGGACGATGTCTGCGTGGCCCGGGACGGCGGGCGCGCACCGGGCTACCGCGAGGCCGACGGCGCCGCGGTGATGGCCCGCGATGCCTTCACCATCCGCGTGGTCCTGGGCCGGGGTTCCGCCGCGGCCACGGTCTGGACCTGCGACCTCTCCTGCGATTACGTGCGCATCAACGCCGAGTACCGCACATGAGCACCGCATCCGCCGGCTCCCCCGGCGACGGCGGGGTGGTGGAGGTCGCCGTGGGGGTGGTGTACGACGGGGCCGGCCGCATCCTGCTGGCGCAGCGGGCGGCCCACCTGCACCAGGGCGGCG
Source organism: Chromatiales bacterium (assembly GCA_026990045.1). GTDB lineage: Bacteria > Pseudomonadota > Gammaproteobacteria > CAMYNG01 > CAMYNG01 > JALUTW01. The sequence continues at coordinate 952 of JALSIK010000328.1, forward strand.
GCTGGGAGTTCCCGGGCGGCAAGCTGGAGCGGGGCGAGACGCCGGCCATGGCCCTGGCGCGGGAGCTGCGCGAGGAGCTGGGGATCCAGGTGGGCGAGGTCCTGCCCCTGATGGAGATCCCCCACCGCTATCCCGAGCGCACCGTGCGCCTGCACGTGTTCGAGGTCAGGAGTTTCAGCGGCGAGGCCGCCGGCCTCCAGGGGCAGGGCCTGGACTGGGTCGCTCCCGGCGACCTGCCCCGCTACCGGCTGCCCGCGGCCGACCGCGGCATCGTGCAGGCGGTCAACCTGCCGGACCTCATGCTCATCACCGGTGCCTTCTCGGACGAGTCCGACTTCGCCGCCCGCCTGCGGAGCGCCCTGGCCCGGGGGATCCGGCTGGTCCAGCTTCGTGCCCCGGAGCTGGGCGAAGACGCCTTCGCCCGCCTGGCCGCGCTGGCGCGCGAGGCCTGCGGCGAGGCCGGCGCGCGGCTGGTGCTCAATTGTCCCGTGCCTTGGTTCCACCGGCTCGCCGCCGACGGCCTGCACCTGAGCGGGGCGCGGCTCATGGCCCTGGCGGAGCGGCCGGTGGCGCCGGGGCGGCTGCTGGGCGCCTCCTGTCACGACGCCGCCCAGCTGGCGCAGGCCGCCCGGGTGGGGGTGGACTACGCCCTGCTGTCGCCGGTGCACGCCACCGCCTCCCATCCCGGGGCCGCGCCCCTGGGCTGGGAGGCGTTTGCGCGCCTGGTGCGGGAGGTGCCGTTCCCGGTCTACGCCCTGGGCGGGCTCACCCGCGCGGACCTCCTCCTGGCCCGGCGCCACGGGGCGCGCGGCATCGCCGCCATCCGCGGCCTGTGGGACGCCCCGTGACACCTTCCCGTCTGGCTCGGTCCGCCGGACTCGTCCTGCTGGTGCTGGTGGTCGCCGCCGCCGCGTGGTGGGCCCGGCAGCGGGCGGCGGCGCCGGCCGCGGTGCTGCTGCCGGCGGCCCCCTGCGAGCCCCGCGGGCGGGCCTGCGAGGCCGCCAGCGAGGGGGTCCGGATCAGCCTGGAGCTGCCTCCCCGCGTGCCCTACCTGGTCCGGTTCCCCGCCACGGTCCGCGTGGGCGGAATCGAGGGCGTGGCGGGGGTGCAGGTGCGTTTCGCGATGGAGGGCATGGACATGGGCGTGCAGCCGGTGGCCCTGCGGCGGGCCGCGGCCGGCACGTGGCGCGGGACGGCCGTGCTGCCGGTGTGTGCCAGCGGCCGCCGCGACTGGACGGCGGAGGTGGAGGTCATCGCCGGCGGCGGGCGCTGGCGGGCGCGGTTCGGGTTCGCCGCCGGCGGCTGAGGCGCCTCACTCCTCGTCCCGGTCGCCGCCTGCCGGCCACGCCTCCCCGGCCGGCTCGCCGGGAATGCGGTGCGCCTCGCTGGCCCAGTCCCCCAGGTCGATGAGCCGGCAGCGCTCGCTGCAGAACGGCCGCCACTTCTCCGCCGGCACCCATTTCACCGGCTTGCCGCAGACGGGGCAGCGGACGGTCCTGGGCCCGGGGGAGGTCATGGCCGCGGGCCGGTCTCTTCCGCGGTCGCCGGCGGCCCGCCGTCCGGGGGAGCGTCCTTCTGCAGGTCCTCCAGGTAGCGCCGGGCCCAGCGGTGTTCCGGGTTGAGGGCCAGGGCCTGCTCGTAGTAGGCGGCGGCCAGCTGCCGTTCGCCGCGGGCGGCGTGCAGCCGGCCCAGCTGGACCGCGAAGATCTCCATGTCCGGGTGTTGCTGCAGGGCCTGCCGGCACAGGGCGATGGCCTCCTCGGTGCGGCCGGTGGCCCGCAGCACTTCCGACTTGATGGCGAGCAGGCGGGGATCGCCGGGGTAGACCTCGAGGCCGGCCTCCACCACTTCCTCGGCCGCCTCGTGGTGTCCCTGGTTGACCAGGACCTCGCCCAGGATCTTGTAGGTGGGGAACGAATACCGGGCGTAGCCGATGAGATTGCGGAAATGCTTCAGGGCCCGCTCCGTGTCCCCGAACCGGGCATAGTAGGTGGCGAGGTTGGACTCGGCATGGACGTTGGGGCCGGTGATGTCCAGGGCGTGGGTGTAGAGGGAAATGGGGGAGCGCCAGAACTGGAGGTGGATGGCCGTCACCACGCTGATCACCGCTGCAAAGGCGAGCCCGACGGCCTGCGCCAGGCGGCGCCGGCCGAGGTGTCGCAGCATGTCGAGGCCGTGGGCCATGGCGATGAACAGGCCGAGGGCGGCGATGTACATGTAGCGGTCGGCGAGAAAATGCGGCCCCGACTTGACGATGCCCGACAGCGGCGCGAGCCAGATCAGCATCCACAGGACCGCGAACAGGAGATGTGGGAAGCGGCGCCGGACGGCGATGGCGGCGACGGTGACCGCGACCATGAACAGGGCGGACGCGGCCACCGGCAGCAGGGCCGGGTCGCGCACGAAGGGATAGTAGAACGCGAAATCCTTGGGCAGCAGCAGCATGCGGAAGTAGGCGGGCAGGGACAGCAGGAAATTGCCGATGCGGACATACAGCGTCATCACGTCGGTGGTGCTCAGGGCGCCGGACATTCCGTGGGCCCGCACGGTGAGCAGTCCCACCACCAGGGCGATGGCGAAATAGATCCACTTGTTCCGCAGGGCCCGGGCCAGGTCGGCCCGGCGGCGTGGCACCAGGGGATCTCCGTAGCGGTACCAGTCCACCAGGATCAGGGCCACCGGCAGGACCACGCTGGTGGCCTTGCTCAGCACGGACAGGGTGAACAGGACGATGGAGGCGGCGAGGGCCCCGCGCTGGCCCCGTTCACGGTAGCGCAGGTACTGGAGCATGGAGAGGAACGCAAACGTCGCCGACAGCAGGCCCTTGCGCTCCGCGATCCAGCCCACGGCGCCCACGTTCACGGGGTGCAGGGCAAACAGGGTCGCTGTGAACAGGTGCACGAAATCCCTGCCGGGGACCAGCCGGCGCACGAGGAGAAACACCAGGAAGGTGTTGAGAACGTGCAGGAGCCCGTTGTGCAGGTGCATGCCGCCGGCGGACAGCCCGTGGACGTAGTAGTCCAGATAGAAGGAGACCAGTGTCACCGGGTGCCAGTTGGCGTTGACGATGTCGATGAGCAGGTTGCCCAGGTCGTCCAGGCCGAGGCCATCGGCCGCCCGCTTGTAAACATACAGTACGTAGATGGGGTCGTCGTAGTTGACGGCGGTGAACCGCACCGAGGTGGAATAGATGGCCGCGGTGACCAGCAGGACGAGCGCCAGCAGGCCCCAGGTGCGGCGCGAGGTGGCGGTTGTGTCGCGTGTCATGCCGGTGTCGGGAACAGCCGCCGGCCGCCCGGGCCGGGGGAAAACGATTGTAAGCGTTTATCGGCCGTTGCCGCGAGGATCTTGACCGCTCCCGCGGCGCCCGGTCTCACAGGGCACAGCAGGTGAGGGTGAACGGGACGTCCTCCCGGGTCTGGAGGGCGCGTTCCGCGGGTCGCGGTTGCATGAAGCGCACGGTGAAACGGTGGCGGCCGGCGCTGATCTCGGCGTAGCAGGTCAGGCCGGCCGGTACCTCCACCCGCAGGAGCTGGTACGGCACGCTGCTGTCCAGGGCCTGCTGGTAGAACCCCCCGGCGGCGGTGCAGGAGACGGGATCGCCGCTGCCGCGCAGGATGTCCAGGATCAGCGCCGCCGCCCGGGGTCCGGGCTCCAGGTCCCGGGCCCAGGCGGCGAGGCGGGCGTGGCGGTCGTCGTCGGGCTGCTGCAGCCAGTGGTGGAGCAGGGGCAGCTCGAAGTCGCAGGCCCCGCCCACCAGGCTGCCGCGCTGGGCGAGGGCGGACACCAGCTCCTGCTCCCGCACGGACTGGCCCAGCGGGCCGGTCTCCCCGTGCAGGAGGGAACGGGTCTCCTCCAGCCGCGCCAGGACGGCATCCAGGCGCACGGTGTCCACGCCGGGGGCGTTGAGCAGGCGGGCGAGCACACCCTGCTGGCGTTCCAGCTCCTTGATGAGCTCGGCCCGCAGCTCGGGCCGGGCCAGCACCTCCACCAGGTCCACCACGGCGTCCAGGGCCCGGCGGCTGGCCCAGGGGTCGCGCCCGGCCAGCGCCGCCCGCAGGCGGCGGCCCAGGTGTTCCAGGCGCAGCAGGGTGCGGATGCGCTCGTTGAGCGGGTGTTCGTAGACGACGGCCTGGGTCACGGGCGGAATCCGCAAAAGCAGGCATTGTGGAGCAGTGCCGCACGGGCTGCAACGGGTGGTCAGCGGGCCGCCGCCAGGTCCAGGTAGTGCCGGTGGAGGGCGGCCACCGCGCGGTCCAGGGCGTCCAGGCCGCCGTCGTTGGCGATGACGTCGTCCGCCGCCGCCAGGCGCTCGCGCCGGCCGGCCTGGGCCGCCAGCACCGCCCGGGCCTCGTCCGCGCCGATGCCGTCGCGGGCCATGGCGCGCCGCACCTGGAGGTCTTCGGGGGCGTCCACCACCAGCACCCGGTCCACCAGGTCGCGCTGCCCGGATTCCACCAGCAGGGGGATGACCACGACGGCATAGGGGACGTCCAGCTCCCGCAGGCGGCGCTCCACCTCGGCCCGGATGCGGGGGTGGAGGATGGCCTCGAGCCGGCGGCGGGCCCCGGGGTCGGCGAAGATCTTCCGGCGCAGCGCGGCCCGGTCCAGGCCGCCGCCGGGCTCCAGGATGTCCGGGCCGAAGGCCGCTGCGATTTCATCCAGGGCGGGCCGGCCGGGAGCGGTGAGCTCGCGGGCGATGGCGTCCATGTCGATGACGGGCACCCCGCGGGCGGCGAACCGCTCGGCCACCGTGGACTTGCCGCTGCCGATGCCGCCGGTGAGGCCCACCACCAGCATGATGCTCAGCCCGCCAGCCAGGCCAGGTAGGCGCGGTTGATGTCGTCGCCCCACAGGAGCATGATCCAGCCGGCGCCGGCCAGGTAGGGGCCGAAGGGGATGGGTTTCTCCCGCCCCTGGCGGCCCAGGGCGATGAGGGCGAGCCCGGTGGCGGCGCCGATGACCGAGGAGATGAGTACGATGCCGGGCAGCGCGCCCCAGCCCAGCCACGCCCCCAGCAGGGCCAGCAGCTTGAAGTCGCCGTGGCCCATGCCTTCCTTGCCGGTGACCGCCTTGAAAATCTTGTACACGCTCCACAGCACCAGGTAGCCGGCGGCGGCGCCGATGACCGCCTCCTGCAGGGGCACGAAGGTCCCGCCCAGGTTGAGGAGCAGGCCGGCCCACAGCCAGGGCAGGGTGATCTCGTCGGGCAGGTACTGGTGGTCCAGGTCGATGAAGGTGAGGGCGACCAGGGCGCCGGTGAGGAGCATGGCCCCCACGGCGGCGGCCGAGACGCCGAAGCGCCAGGCACAGGCGGCGAACAGGATACCGGTGAGCAGCTCCACCACCGGGTAGCGGGCGGAGATGGGCGCGCCGCAGGCCCGGCAGCGGCCCCGCAGCCACAGCCAGCTCAGGACGGGGACGTTCTCCAGCGCGCCGATGGCGTGGCCGCAGCGGGGGCAGCGGGAACGGGGGCTGACCAGGCCGAAGGGCGCCGGTTCCGGCCCGGGCAGGCCGGTCTCGCCCTGCTCGCGCAGGTACTCGAGGCACTCGCTGCGCCAGCGGGCCTGCATCATGCGCGGCAGGCGGTGGATGACCACGTTGAGGAAGGAACCCACCACCAGTCCCAGCACGGCACCGGCGGCCAGCCACCAGGCCGGTTCCGCGCGCAGGAACTGGAGCAGGTTCACCGGCGGCGGTGCCGTGCCTGGGCCGGGGACCGCGGCATCAGTGGCCGGAGACCACCTTGCCCATCTGGAAGATGGGCAGGTACATGGCCACCACCAGGCCGCCGATGAGGCCGCCGATGAAGACCATGATCAGGGGCTCCATGAGGCTGGACAGGGCGTCCACCGCGTTGTCCACTTCCTCCTCGTAGAAGTCGGCCACCTTGCCCAGCATCTCGTCCAGGGAGCCCGCCTCCTCGCCGATGGCGGTCATCTGCACCACCATGTTGGGGAACAGGCCGGTCTGGCGCATGGAGACGTTGAGCTGGGTGCCGGTGGCCACGTCCTCGCGCATGCGCCTGACCGCCTCGCCGTAGACCACGTTGCCCACCGCCCCGGCCACCGAGTCCATGGCCTCCACCAGCGGCACGCCGGCGGCGAACATGGTGGACAGGGTGCGGGCGTAGCGGGCGATGGCCGCCTTGCGCAGGATGGGGCCGATGACCGGGACCTTGAGCGCGAAGCGGTCGATGGCCTCGCGCAGGCGCGGCGAGCGCTTGAAGGCCTGGATGGCGCCCACGACGGCCGCGATGATGACGGCCAGGATGGCCCACCAGTATTCCGCGAAGAAGTGGGACAGGTCGATGACGAAGCGGGTCACGGCCGGGAGGTCGGCGCCGAAGCCCGAGAACAGCTGCTCGAACTGGGGGATGACGAAGATCATGAGGACCGCGGTGATGACGAAGGCGACGATGATCACCGCCGCCGGGTAGAACAGGGCCTTCTTGATCTTGCCCTTGATGGCCTCGGTCTTTTCCTTGTAGGTGGCGATCTTGTCCAGCACGCTGTCGAGGATGCCGGCGTGCTCGCCCGAGCGCACCAGGTTGCAGAACAGGTCGTCGAAGTGCACGGGGTGCTTGGCCAGCGCGTCGGACAGGTTGGAGCCCCCCTCGACGTCGGTCTTGATGCTGGTGAGCAGGGCCTGCATGCCCTGGTTCTCGTGGCCGCGGGCGATGATGTCGAAGGCCTGCACCAGGGGCACGCCGGCGTTCATCATGGTGGCGAGCTGGCGCGAGAAGATGGCGATGTCCTTGGCCCGGACCTTGCGCTTGCCGCCGAACAGGGGCTGGCTCTTCTTGCGCACCTTGGTGGGCTGGATGCCCTGGCGGCGCAGGTCGGCCTTGACCAGGGCGATGTTGGGGCCGGGCAGTTCGCCGCGCACCTTCTTGCCGCGGCGGTCCTTTCCTTCCCAGACGAATACGGTTTGTGCGGCGGCTTTCTGGGCCATGGTCATTCCTTCGTCACGCGGTTGATCTCATCCAGGGACGTGATGCCGTCCTTGACCTTCTTCAGGCCCGACCGGCGCAGGTCGGGAATGCCTTCCTTGGCCGCCTGGTCGGCGAGCTGCATGGCGTTGCCGCCCTCCATGATGATGCGGCCCATCTCCTCGGACACCGGCATGACCTGGTAGATGCCCACCCGCCCCTTGTAGCCGCCGCTGCACTGGTCACAGCCCACCGGGCCGTAGACCTTGAGCCCGGCCTTGATCTCCGCCTCGGTGAAGCCCTCCTTGAGCAGGGCCTCCCGGGGGATGTCCAGCGGCTTCTTGCAGTGCTTGCACAGGCGCCGGGCCAGGCGCTGGGCGATGATGAGGTGCACCGAGGAGGCGATGTTGTACGGCGGCACGCCCATGTTGGCGAGGCGGGTGAGGGTCTGGGGCGCATCGTTGGTGTGAAGGGTGGACAGCACCAGGTGGCCGGTCTGGGCCGCCTTGATGGCGATCTCGGCTGTTTCCAAATCACGGATCTCGCCCACGAGGATGACGTCCGGGTCCTGGCGCAGGAAGGCGCGCAGGGCGGCGGCGAAGTCCAGCCCCACCTTGGGATTGATGTTGACCTGGTTGATGCCGGCCATGTTGATCTCCACCGGGTCCTCGGCGGTGGAGATGTTGCGGTCCGGGGTGTTGAGGATGTTGACCGCGGTGTACAGGGTCACCGTCTTACCGGAGCCGGTGGGGCCGGTCACCAGGACCATGCCGTAGGGCTTGGCGATGGCCTCCATGAACAGCTTCTTCTGCTCCTCCTCGAAGCCCAGGGCGTCCACCCCCAGCATGGCCGAGGTGGGATCGAGGATGCGGAGGACGATCTTCTCCCCGAACAGGGTGGGGCAGGTGTTGACGCGGAAGTCGATGGCCTTGTTCTTGGACAGGTTCATCTTGATGCGCCCGTCCTGGGGGACGCGGCGCTCGGAGATGTCCAGCCGCGACATCACCTTGAGCCGGGCGGCCAGCCGCGGGGCCATGCCCACGGGCGGCGACGCCACCTCGTGCAGCACGCCGTCCTGGCGGAAGCGCACCCGGTAGTTCTTCTCGTAGGGCTCGAAGTGGATGTCCGAGGCGCCCTTGTTGATGGCGTCCAGCAGCACCTTGTTGACGAAGCGCACCACCGGGGTGTCGTCGGCGTCGGACTCGGTGATGTCGGCGGTGGCCTCGGCCTCGGTGTCGGCGAATTCCACGTCGTCCAGGTCGGAGTCCGAGACCAGGTCCTTGAGGGAGGTGTCGTTGGCCTCCATGGCCTTGTCGATGGCCTTGGCCAGCTTGTCGTCCTCCACCAGGATGGCTTCCACGCTCATCCCCACGTGGAACTTGATCTCGTCCAGGCCCTGGAGGTTGGTGGGGTCGGACACGGCCAGGAACAGCCGGTTGCCCCGCTTGTAGAGGGGCAGGGCGTGGTGGCGGCGCACCAGCTTTTCCTGCACCAGCTTGGTGATGGCGGTGTCGATCTCGATGGCGTCGATGTCCAGCAGGGGGACGCCGAACTCCTGGGCCGCCACCGCCGCCACCTGGCGGCCGCTGGCCATGCCGCTGCTCACCACGTGGCGGACGAATGGGACCTTCTTCTTGGCCGAATCGGCCAGGGCCTGGCGGGCGTCGGCCTCGTTCATGAGGCCGTCCTGGACCAGGCGCCGGGCCAGGCCGGGGAGGGTGAACTGGGTGTTGGGTGTGGCCATGGGTTACCCGTCAGTCTGGGCCCGGTGCGGGTCGCGGCCCGGCCCGGGCGCCGTTGCTCCACCTATATACACAAATTTCAATGGGTTGCAAAGCATCCTCGGCCGGGGATGGGATCCCGGTGGCAAATTTCCGGCCCATGGGAGGTTATCGGAAGGGAGCGGCCGCCACTTGAGCCGCGGGCCGGGGTCACTTGGTGATGGAGAGCACCGTGCCTTCCGCCGCCAGCTTGTTGGTGCCGGTGGCGGTGAGGGTGTAGCCGGTGCCCCCCCCGATCAGGGTGACGGTGTAATCGCAGTTGGCCCAGCCCGTGGTGGTGGGAACGTAGAGGTTGTTGCTGTTGGCCTGGAGCGAGGCCTTGTCGGCGCCGGCGAAATAGGTGTTGTTGGCGAGGAAGAACTCCTCTTCCGCGATCTGGATGGCGCTGGCCTCGTTCTGGCAGTCGGCGATGCGGCTGGAGGTGACATACCCCGTGTAGGCCGGGATGGCGATGGCGGTGACGGTGGCCAGCACCGCCACCACCACCATCAGCTCCACCAGCGTCATGCCATGGTTTCTCGACGGCTTGCAGGACATGGTCGGTCTCCTCCCGGTGGTGTCTCCCCTCACTTTAGCAGAACCGGCCGCCGGGGACTCACTCGGGGGTGAAGGTCTGCACCAGCGGCACGGGGTAGTCGGCGGCCACGGTGCCGGTGACCGGGGCGGCGGTGATGGTCACGGGCTGGCCCGGCCGGGGCCGGTTGGTGCCCGGCTCCAGGCCGTCGATGGCCACCTGCCCCGGGGCCGGGGTGGTGCCGGTGGTATAGGCGGGCAGGCCCGGGTCGCCGATGGCGAAGCGGTCACCGTCGTTGAGCTGGGCGATGACGTCGTCCCCGTTGCCCCCGGCGGCGATCTTGGCCGCCTCGGACTTGGTCACCCGCACCGCGTTGTGCAGGTGCTCCACCAGGCCCGTGACCTTGGCGTTGCGGATGTACCCCTGGTAGGCGGGGATGGCGATGGCGGCCAGCAGCCCGATGATGGCCACCACGATCATCAGCTCGATGAGCGTGAAGCCCTGGTCCTGGCGGGGTGCGCGCGGGAATCGCATGGGGACGCGGGGCCGGCCCGGTGCCGGCGGAAGACGAAGGAGGCCCGGGTCGGGGGACCCGGGCCTCGTCCTGGGTCGCCGGCAGCGGGACCCTTATTCCACGGTGAAGGTCACGCTGTTGACACCGGGGATGCGGCCCGAGGGATAGTCGGAGCTCACGGTGCCCGACAGCAGGCCCGCCGTGATCTGGATGGCATTGCCGGTGACCGGGCAGGCGTCGCCGTCGGCGTCGCTGCCCAGGCCGGCGATGGCGACCTGGCCCGCGGCCGCGGCGCCGCTGGTGTAGGCGGAGACCGCGTTGTTGCCCACCGCCTTCTTGGCCCCGCTGTCGGTCAACTGCAGGATGACGTCGTCGCAGTCGCCGGTGCCCTTGACCTGCATCTTGGCCGCCTCGGCCTTGGTCAGGCGGTAGGCGTTCTCCCAGTTCTCGATGAGGCTCGCCACCTTGGACTGCTTGATGTAGTTGTTGTAGGCCGGGATGGCGATGGCCGCCAGGATGCCGATGATCGCCACCACGATCATGAGCTCGATGAGGGTGAAACCCTGGGTTTTCTTGGACATGTCGCTACTCCACTCTGGTTTGGTTGTTGAGGCCCCAGTCGACCCGTCTCCTGGTCCTGCCCGTGCCGCCCCCGCCGGGGGCCGGCGGCGGGCCGGGCGTTCCCTCGCCCCGCCGGTCGCCGGACTGCATGTCTTAGTCGGCCGGGGCCGTCAAAACTGTAGTCCGCGTTCTGCCCGTTCTCTGCAGGCTTCGTGCCAGCTTGCGACACGGCTCACAGTAAGAGCCGGCTGCGGCGCGTAAAAGGCTTTTCCAAGTCAATGTTTTGACGGGCAAAGTCGCGGTTGCGGCGGCGGGCCGGCAGGGGGGCGGATGACCGCCGCCGGCGTGGCCCGCCGCGCGTGCCCGCCGCTCCCGCAGCGGCTGGCAGGGTCAGAAAGTGACCAAAATGGTCACCCCGGGGGCGGAGTTGTGAAACTACTCGATTTTTGAAATTTAACTCATTGATTGATTTGTATATTCCATAGCATACTTGGTCTATCCTTAGCAGGATCGTGCTGCCGGGGCCGCGGAGGCCGGCGGCCCAGACGGATTCGACGACAACCACATGCGCACGCGATTCCCAGCGCTTCCGGCCGCGTGGCCGGGGGCCGTGCAGAGCTTCCCCTGGCGCCGGTGGGCTGCCCGCCTGCCCCGCTGGGCGACGGTGATCCTGGTGCTGGCCCTGGCCGCCACCGCGGCCGATCTCACGTGGCTGCTGCTGGCACCGGTGGAGGCGCCCCCGGCGGCGACCGCGGCCACGGCGCCGGTGCCGGCGCGGCGCCCGGCCCCCGGCGCCCGGTACCGGGACGTGGCCAGCCTGCACCTGTTCGGGCGGGCCGCCGCGGGCCGCGCGGCGGCGCCGGCCGGGGCGGATCTCCGGGAGACCCGCCTGCGCCTGACCCTGCGCGGGGTCTTTGCTT
>JALSIK010000329.1 GCA_026990045.1 Chromatiales bacterium
GCGGATTCGCTGGAGATGGCCCGCTTCGGCGCCCGCCAGGCTGCCTCCACCCTGGTGGTGGCCGGGGTGCGCTTCATGGGCGAGACGGCCAAGATCCTCAACCCGGAAAAGCGCGTGCTCATGCCCGAGCTGGGCGCGGAGTGCTCGCTGGATCTGGGCTGCCCGGCGGAGGAGTTCGTGCCCTTCTGCGATGCCCACCCCGACCGCACGGTGGTGGTGTACGCCAACACCAGCGCCGCGGTGAAAGCGCGCGCCGACTGGGTGGTCACATCCAGCATCGCGGTGGACGTGGTGCGCCACCTGCACCGGCGGGGCGAGAAGATCCTGTGGGCGCCCGACCGCCACCTGGGCCGCTACGTGCAGGACCAGACCGGGGCCGACATGCTCCTGTGGCAGGGCGCGTGCGTGGTGCACGAGGCCTTCCAGGCCGACCTGCTGCGGCAGGTCATGGCGGCCCACCCGGAGGCGGCGGTCCTGGTGCACCCGGAGTCGCCGGCGGACGTCATCGCCCTGGCCGACGTGGTGGGCTCCACCACCCAGCTCATCGACGCCGCCCGCCGGCTGCCCAACGCCACCTTCATCGTCGCCACCGACCGCGGCATCTTCTACAAGATGAAGCAGGCCGCCCCGCACAAGACCTTCATCGAGGCCCCCACCGGCGGCGCCGGCGCCACCTGCGTGAGCTGCGCCCATTGCCCGTGGATGGCCATGAACGGCCTGCGCAACCTGGCCGCGGTGCTGGAGACGGGTGCCAACGAGATCACCATCGACGAGGACATCCGCCGCCGCGCCCTGCGCGCCACCCAGCGCATGATCGACTTCCGCGCCGCCGCCTGAAAGGCCCCGGCGCCGTTCCCGGGCGACCCGGCACCCCCTGGCCTACGCCAGCAGCGCTGCCGCGGCGCCGGCCGCCACCGCCGCCACCATCGTTCCTCCCATCCGCAGGCCCAGCGCGCGGCCGCCGATGGCCAGGGCCAGGCCGCCCTTGACCAGGGTGTTGGTCATGGCCGCGAGCAGGATCCCCCACGCCGCCACCCGCGCGGCCAGGTCGGGGCCCGTGCTGCGCGCCAGCGACAAGGTGACGGCGTCCACGTCCATCACGCCCGAAACCACGCCCAGCAGGTAGACACCGGTGTCTCCCAGGAAACGCCGCAGCGCCTCCAGCAGCAGCATGACCGCCACCAGGAACAGGCCGAACTTGAACGCGAGGGAGAGATCCAGGGGGCGGTCAATGGGCAGGCCGTCCACGGCCGCGTGATCGCCGCGGTGGCGCCAGTCCCACACCGCCACCGCGAACAGGATCGCGGCCATGATCAGCAGCGGCGGTGCCAGGGTTGCGGCCAGCGCCGGCTGCACCAGCAGCACCAGCACCAGCATGCGGGGAAACATGGTGCCGCAGGCCAGCAGGATCCCCGCCCCGGCCAGGCGCCGGGCCGGGGCCGCGGCTCCCAGGCGTGAAAAATTGATGGTCACTGCGGTGGAGGACACCAGCCCGCCGAACAGCGCCGTGTACAGCACGCCCCGGTGCACGCCGGCGAGCTTCATGGCGAACCAGGCGATGAAGGAAATGGCGGCGATGAGCAGCACCATCCAGCCGATCTCGAACGGGTTCAGCGCCTGCCATGGCCCCATCCCGCGATCGGGCAGCACCGGCAGCAGCACCACGCCCATGAGCAACAGCTTGAGAAAGGCGTTGAGCTCGGCGCCGCTGATGCGGCGCAGCCAGCCGTGCAGCAGGGGCTTGAGGCTGAGCAGCACCGTGGCCAGCACCGCCAGCGAGGCCGCCTCGAGGCGGAAGCCGCGTGCCGCCGCCGCCCCCAGGGCGAAGGCCAGCAACAGGGCCACCGCCGAGGTGATGCCCACGTCCTTGTCCCGCCGCATGTCCTGCCAGCGGGCGACGATGAGCAACGCCCCCAGCACCAGCAGCGAGGCCCCCAGCACCAGGTCGCCCAGGTCCTGCCCCAGCAGGGCCCAGACCCCGCCCAGCAGTCCCACCAGGGCGAAGGTGCGCAGTCCCGCGATGCGGCTGCCCTCGGGGGCCTCGCGCTGCTCCCAGCCGCGCTCCAGGCCGATGAGCAGGCCGATGGCCAGTGCCAGCAGCAGGTCCCCCAGTGGTTGCATGATGTGGCGGCTCGTCCCGTGGCAGGTGGGGCAACAAGTGGTCCCGGTCTTTGTCACCGCGCCGGCATCCGGCGCCGGTCCGGGTCGGGCGGTTTCCAATCACGCGCTTGCACCGTCGCCCGGCGGGCGGCCTCCCTGCCCCGTGCCGGCGCGACATCCCGTATGATACCCGCAACCCGGCCGCGGCACGCAGGTTCCATGTCCACTCCGCCCCCGCATTGCTACGCCATGCGACTGCTGGCCCCGTTTCGCGGGATGCTGCAGGTGGTGGCAACGGAGTCGGCGCGCGCGCTGAGCGACGACGGCGTCCACTGGCAGATCCAGGTCAGGGTGAGCACGCGCAATCCCCTCTGGTGGGGCGGGGTCAGCGGCGAACACGCCGGTGAACGGCTCATGGTGTTCGCCGGCTGGAGCGCCGGCGAAGGCCTGGTCCAGTATCCCTTCGATCCCATGGCCGATCTCGACCAGGCCTGGGCCCGGGCCGAGGCCATGGTGGCGGCGCTGGAACCGATCCACCGGCAGGTGCCCTTCGCACCCGCCGACCACCTGGAACACTGGCTGCTCGATGCCGGCGGCCGGCCGCTGGCGCTCATCGCCAGCCGCCTGGACACCGAACCGGCGGCGTCGCGCGCGGCCCGGTGGCACGCGGCCGAGCCCCCCGGCGCGCCCCTGGGCGACCCCCTCGACGAGGACACGCGGGCCCTGGCCCGCGCCGTCAACGCCGCCGCCGCGGGCAGCGCCTGGTTCCACCGCCGCGACCACGGCCTGGAACCGGTGCACGGCGGCGGATTCGTCCCTGCCCATCAGGTCCCGCCGCTGCTGCTGGCCCGGCACTGGGCCGACGACCGTCACCGCCGGTTGCTGGATGAATACTTCCGCCGCCAGGCCCCGCGCCTGCTCACCCTGCACGGTCTCGACGAGGCGCTGCGCCGGGAGCTGGAGCAGGCGGCGGCGGAACAGCCCGAGGCGGTGGAACGCTACGTGCGCCTGTACCCGTGCCTCATCGACGAGGCGCTGGTGAGAAGCACCCGGGTCCGGGCCCGGCTGCGCCGGGGCTGAATCACATCCCCACCAGCGCGTGCCACAGGGGCAGGGTGACCAGCGCCGCCACCGTGCTCAGCGCGGCGGCGGCCGCGTACAGGCCGGTATCGAGGCGGAAGCGATCGCAGATCACCACGCCCAGGACCATGGAGGGCATGGCCGCCTCCAGCACCAGGCCGGTACGCAGCACCGGCCCCGGGGGCAGCAGCGCGGTGATCCCCCAGACCCAGGCCGGCATCAGGAAGAGCTGGCAGGCCAGCACCCAGCCCACCCAGCGCCAGCGCCGCGGCCCGGGCCGGCGGAACTCCAGGCCCATGCCCAGCACCAGCAGCATCAGCGGCACCACCGCCGGGGCCAGGCGGTCCAGCACCGCCTGCGCCAGCGCCGGCACCTGGAGGCCGGCGGCCTGCACCGCCACCGCCGCCGCCACCGCCCACAGGGCCGGCACCCCCGCCAGCCGGCGCCACACCGGCTGGGGCGGACCGCCCTGCCCCAGGCGCGAGGCCACGGCCAGGCCCACCGTGAGCAGCAGCGGCAGGCAGGCGAACAGGTCGTACTGGATGGCGATGCCACGGCCGCGCTCGCCCAGCACCGCCTCCAGCACCGGCAGGCCCAGGTAGGTGGCGTTGGGCCAGGCCGCGGCCAGCGCCACCGCCCCCAGGGCCGCCGGCGGCAGGCCCCGGGCACGGGCCACGAGCAGGGTGGCGCCCAGGGCCAGCAGCACCGCCGAGGCCGCGGTGGCGCTGATGACCAGGCTCTCGCCGCCCAGCGGGCTGCGCACCAGCACCCGGAACACCAGCGCCGGCAGCAGGATGTCGTAGACCACCTGCGACAGGGCCGCGCGCATGGCGGCGGCATCCGCCACGCCCGGGGACAGGCGGCGGAACGCCACCCCCGCCGCCACCAGCACGGCCATCTCCAGCAGGGCCTGGATCACGGCAGGTGCGCGGTGGCGCGGAACAGCCCGGCCACGGTCTTGGCGTCGTCGATGTCGCCGCCGCGCGCGCGCGCCAGGGCCTCGGCAAAGGGCACCCAGTGCACCTCGAACACCTCGTGGGCGTCGGCGCGGGCCCGGCCCCGGGTCAGCTCCGTGGCCAGGTAGAGGTGCACCACCTCGGTGAACACCCCGGGCGAGGACACCACCGCCCCCAGCGGCCGCCAGTGCCGGGCCTGGAGGCCGGTCTCCTCGGCCAGCTCGCGGCGGGCGGTGTCGGCCGGCGGCTCACCGTGATCGATCTTGCCCGCCGGCAGCTCCCACAGCCAGCGCTCCAGGGCCGGCCGGTACTGGCGCAGCAGGCACACCGCGCCGGCGGCATCCACCGCCACCACCGCCGCGCCCCCGGGATGGCGCACGATCTCCACCTCCATGACCTCGCCGTTGGGCAGCGCGCGCCGGTCCGTCTCCAGGCGCACGATGCGGCCGTCGTAGATGCGCCGGCTCACGAGGCGCCGCCCCGCCGCAGCACGTGGACGCTGTCCGTGAACAGCCTGGAATTGGGCACCAGCACCGTGCCCTGGTCGGTCTCGAGCCGGGTGTAGCGCAGGTCGATGGCCGTCACCTCGCCCTCGTGGCCGGCGGCGCGGATGCGATCGCCGCACAGGAAGGGCTGGTGGAAAAGAATGAGCACGCCGGCCACGGCGTTGGCCAGCACGTCCTTGAGGGCGAACGAGAGGGCGAAACCGGTGAGTCCCAGCCCCGCCACCATGGCGGTGACATCGATGCCCAGGGTCCCCAGCGCGGAGACCCAGCCCACCAGGACCAGCGCCACCCGCGCCGCCTGGGCCAGCAGCCCGATGACCTCGCGCCGCCCCGGCTCGCTGCGTGCCGCCAGCAGTCGCAGGGCCCGGCGCACCATGCGGCTGGCGATCCAGAACGCCGCCAGGATGGCGAGGGCACCCGAAAGGCGCGGGCCGAACGCCTCCGCCGCCTGCCACCACGATGACCAGTCGGACTCCATGTTCTCCTCCCGTGGGATCCGGTGCGTTCATACCCCAGCCGCCGGCGCAATGCAAACGGTGATGTCCCGCGTTTACTCGTGCCGCACCGCCGGGATACGATAGCGGCGTCGCAAACGGGAAACGAACACGCCATGGCACCCTCTCCGGATCTCTCCCGCTGGCTGGCTCCGCTGCGCGGCGCCTGGGCCTGGCTGCGCCGGCGGCTGGCGGACCTGGCCGGGGCCTGGCACCCCGACACCTGGCGCGCCCGCGGGCCGCTGTGGGCCGCGGGCACCGTGGCCGTCACGCTGGCGGTGCTGCTGTACCTGCTCGGGGTGTACTGGACCAGCGAGCCCGAGCCCTTCGACGTGCGGGCGGCGGCCCTGGAGGAAGCGGGCGGCGACGAACGGCGGCTGGTGCCGGGCTATGTCACCACCGCCACCGTCATCCGGCTCATGCGCACCCTGTTCGACAAGCCCGGCGGCTACCTCAGCAACGATCGCCTGCCGCCGGTGTCGCTGTTCGGCACCTACCGGATGCTGGACAACATCCCGAGCTGGGAATTCGGAGTGGTGGTGATGGTGCGCGACACCGCGCACGTGCTGCGCAACGACTTTTCCCGTTCCCAGTCCCAGGGCGTGGAAGACCCGGACCTGGCCGAGGCCGAACCGCTGTTCAACTTCGACAACGACTCGTGGCTGTTTCCGCCCACCGAGCGCGAGTACCGGCGCGGCATCAACCACCTGCGCCGTTACCTCGACCGGCTGGCCGACCCCGCCGACACGCGGACCCAGTTCTACGCCCGCGCCGACAACCTGAGCGAGCTGCTGGCGGTGGCGGGCAAGCGCCTGGGCAGCCTGTCCCAGCGGCTCAACGCCAGCGTCGAGGAGCTGCGCGTCAACACCGACCTGGCCGGCGACCCGGCGGCGCGCCAGGCCACGGCGGCGCCGGGCCTGGTCATGGCCAGGACCCCGTGGATGGAGGTGGACGACGTGTTCTACGAGGCCCGCGGCTACACCTGGGCCCTGCTCCACGTGCTGCGCGCGGTGGAGATCGACTTCAAGGACGTGCTGGAGAAAAAGCGCGCCCAGGCCAGCCTGCAGCAGATCATCCGCCTGCTGGAGCAGACCCAGCGCGACCCTTCCAGCCCGGTGGTCCTCAACGGCGACCCGCTGGGCTGGCTGGCCAACTACTCCAAGACCCTGGTGAGCTACATCTCGCCCGCCAACGCCGCCATCATCGACCTGCGCAACCTGCTGGCGCAGGGCTGAGCCCGGCCTCCGCCGGGTGGGGGCGGAGGTAGGACGCCCCGGCCAGGTCCGCTTCCCCCGCCTCCGCCGCCAGTCCCCGCAGCCGCCTGCGCACCGCGTCCAGGGAGATGCCGCCCTCGCGCCACGCCGCCAGCGCCTCGTCCAGCGCCTGCAGCCGCGCCCCCGGCAGGCCCGGCGCGAGGTGCCGGCGGGCACGCGCCAGGGCGCGCTCGTGCCCGGCCGCCCCCGGCGGCCGGGCCAGGGCCTGCATCACGCTTTCTATATAGGCCGCCGGATCCGTGAACAGCAGGCGCCCGGCCCGGCACAGCGCGGCCTCGTCGTGGGCCAGCAGGCGCAGGCGGTGGGCAGCATGAAACTGCAGGCGCGCCTCGCGCGGCGCCGCCGTCCCGCCCAGGCTCTGCCAGTGGGCGAACACCGCCACCTGCCCGGCGAAGAGCGCCGGCGCCCGGGCCAGGCCGGCCTCGTCGACCACCGGCAGCCCGGGCCAGGCGCGGCGCAGGGCGGCGGCGAAGACGCCCGCCCCTTCCTCCAGCACCTGCCCCGCTCCATCGAAAAGCGGCGAGTCGCCGGCGGCGCAGCTGGGCGAGCGGGCCTTGCCCACCATCCCGTGCACGGGGGCCTGCCGCTGCACGAAGCCGGCGCCGAACGCCTCCAGCGCCGCGGTGACGTCGAGCGCCGGATCCTCCACGCCGCGCACGCGCACGCCGCCGTCCCCGGCCACCCGCTGCACCGGCGGCCGCGGCACGCCCAGGCCGGCCTCGGCCTCGGGGCACGCCGGGACCACCTCGAACACTGCGGCCAGGGCCGCGGCCGCCTCGCTGGCCCGGTGACCGCCGTCGTAGCGCACGGCCTCGCCCAGGAGGCAGCGGCTCACCACCACCCGCGGGCGCACCACCGGCCAGGTGAACGGCGGGATCACCACCTGCCCACCCTGGTGCCGGCCGAGAGACAAGAAAGAGACGTCATGGAACGGGACCGGGCCGTCGACGGGCCCTCACCGTAGCAGGCACGGCACCGCCGCCGCAACGTGCCGCGGGATGTGGAATAATGCAGCCTCGTTGCCAGGAGCAGTCATGATGCGTCGTCGGGCCAGGTGGATCGCCGCCGCGCTGGCGGCCGTGGTGCTGGCGGGTGGCTACGCCCTGCTGGTCCGGCCCGAGCCGGTGCCCGTGGTGCTGCGCGCGGTGGAACGGGGCACCGTCCAGGCCACCGTGGCCAACACCCGGGCGGGCACCATCAAGGCCTGCAACCGGGCCCGGCTGTCGCCGGCCATGGGCGGGCAGATCGCCAGCCTGCCGGTGAAAAAGGGTGACCGGGTGGAGCAGGGCCAGCTCCTGCTGGAGATCTGGAACACCGACCGCCGGGCCCAGGTGGAACTGGCCCGGCGCGAGGCCGAGGCCGCCTCGGCCCAGGCCCGGCAGGCCTGCACCCGGGCCGAGGTGGCGCGCAGCGAGGCCCGGCGCCAGGCCACCCTGCTGAAGAAGGGCCTGGCCGCCATCGAAAACGTGGAACGCGCCCAGGGCGAGGCCAGGGCCCAGGCCGCCGCCTGCCAGGCGGCGCGGGCCAGCGTCGAGGTGGCCCGCGCGCGCCTGGCCCTGGCCGAGGCCAACCTGGACCAGACCCGGCTGCGCGCCCCCTTCGCCGGCATCGTGGCCGAGATCAACGGCGAGGTGGGCGAGTTCGTCACCCCCTCGCCCATCGGCGTCGCCACCCCGCCGGCGGTGGACCTGGTGGACACCACCTGCCTGTACGTCTCCGCCCCCATCGACGAGGTGGACGCCCCCGCCATCCGCACCGGCATGCCTGCCCGCATCACGCTGGACGCCTTCCCCGGCCGCCGCTTCCCCGGCCGCGTGCGGCGGGTGGCGCCCTACGTGCAGGACCGCGAGAAGCAGGCCCGCACCGTGGAGGTGGAGGCGGAGTTCGCCCATGCCGGCGACAGCCGCGACATGCTGCCCGGCTACTCGGCTGACCTCGAGGTGATCATCGAGGAGCGCACCGGCGCCCTGCGCGTCCCCACCGAGGCGGTGCTCGAGGGCGGCCGGGTGCTGATCTACGACGCCAGCACCGGCGTGCTGCGCGAACGCCGCATCCGCACGGGCCTCTCCAACTGGGAGTACACCGAGGTCCTGGACGGCCTGCGGGAAGGCGAGCGGGTGGTGGTGTCGCTGGGCCGCGAGGGCGTGGTGGACGGCGCCCGGGCGGTCCCGGAACAAGAAACCCCGCCGCCGGCACCATGACCGCCCTGGTCCGCCTGCAGGGCATCCGCCGCGACTTCCGCGTGGGCGACCAGGTGGTGCACGCGCTGGACGGCATCGACCTCGCGGTGGAGACGGGCGAATACCTGGCGATCACCGGCCCCTCGGGGTCCGGCAAGTCCACCCTGCTCAACGTCATCGGCCTGCTGGACCGGCCCACCGCCGGACGCTACGAGCTCCGGGGCGAGGACGTGACCCTGTTGTCCGACGAGCAGCAGGCGGCGGTGCGCAACCGCACCATCGGTTTCGTGTTCCAGTTCTTTCACCTGGTGCCGCGCCTCACCGCGCAGGAAAACGTGGAGCTGCCCATGCTCCTGGCCGGCATCGCCCCGGAAGAGCGTGCCGGGCGCGCGGCCGCGGTGCTGGACCGGCTGGGCCTGGCCGACCGCCGGCACCACCGGCCGGACCAGCTCTCCGGCGGCCAGCGCCAGCGCGTGGCCATCGCCCGGGCCACGGTCATGCAGCCCGCCCTGATCCTGGCCGACGAACCCACCGGCAACCTGGACACCCACTCGGGGGCCGAGGTCATCGGCATCCTGGAGCAGCTCAACGCCGAGGGCATCACGCTCATCGTCGTGACCCACGATACCGGCATCGCCGGACGCGCGCGCCGCCGCGTGCACATCGTCGACGGCGCCATCCAGTCCGACCGGGCCCGGGATCCCGCCCATGGCGAGACCGGCTGACGTCGCCGCCTTCGCCCTCGGTGCCCTGCGCGGCTACCGCCTGCGCACCTTGCTCATGCTGGTGGCCATGGGCATCGGCGTGGCCGCGGTGGTGGTGCTCACCGCGCTGGGGGAAGGCGCGCGGCGCTACGTGGCCGACAGCTTCGCCTCGCTGGGCACCCACCTGCTCATCGTGCTGCCGGGGCGGGCCGAGACCCGCGGCGGCGTGCCCACCACCCTCATGGGCGAGACCCCGCGCGACCTGACCCTGGACGACGCCCGCGCCCTGCTGCGCAGCCGCCACATCCGCCGCATCGCCCCCATCAGCGTGGGCGGCTCGGTGGTGTCCTGGCGGGCACGCCAGCGCGACTCCATCGTGCTCGGCACCAGCGCCGACTTCCTCGCCATCCGCCGCTGGAGCATGCGCCGCGGGCGCTTCCTGCCGCGCGGCGAGCTGGACGCCGCCGAGCCGGTGTGCATCATCGGCGAGACCGTGCGCCGGGAGCTGTTCGGCGTCACCCCCGCGCTGGGCCGCTGGCTGCGCATCGGCGAGTACCGCTTCCGCGTCATCGGCATCCTGGCCTCCAGCGGGCGCTCCATCGGCGTCGACACCCAGGAGCTGGTCATCATCCCCGTGGCCTCGGCCCAGGCCATCTTCAACAACCCCTCGCTGTTCCGCATCATCGTCGAGGCGCGCTCGCGCGAGGACATCCCCCGGGCCAAGGCGGACATCCTCCGCATCATCCGCGCCCGCCACCAGGGCGAGGAGGACATCACCGTCATCACCCAGGACGCGGTGCTGGCCACCTTCGATCGCATCTTCCGTGCCCTGACCCTGGCCGTGGGCGGCATCGCCGCCATCAGCCTGGGCGTGGCCGGCATCCTGATCATGAACGTGATGCTGGTGGCGGTGACCCAGCGCCGGCCCGAGATCGGCCTGCTCAAGGCCCTGGGGGCGACGCCCCGCACCATCCTGCTGCTGTTCCTGGCCGAGGCGGCGCTGTTGTCGTCGGCCGGCGCCGGCCTGGGACTGGTGGTGGGACAGGCCGGGAGCTGGGCGGTGCGGCTGGGCTTCCCGGTGCTGCCGGCCTACGCCCCGTGGTGGGCCTCGCTGGCCGGCGTGCTGGTGGCGGTGGGCACCGGCACCCTGTTCTCGCTGCTGCCGGCGCGCCGGGCGGCGCGCCTGGACCCGGTGGCGGCCCTGGCCCGGAGATGAAACGGTGAGGCCCGGCGACGCACTGCGCCTGGCCGCCGGGGCCCTGGCCCACCAGCGCCTGCGCAGCTTTCTCACCGCGCTGGGCATCGCGGTGGGCATCGCGGCGGTGGTGCTGCTCACCGCCATCGGCGAGGGCCTGCACCGGTTCGTGGTCGCCGAGTTCACCCAGTTCGGCACCAACATCGTGGCCGTCAACCCGGGCAAGACCCAGACCCACGGGGCCTCGCCCGGGATCATCAACACCACCCGGCCGCTGACCATGGCCGACGCCCTGGCCCTGCGCCGGGCCCCCTTCGTCCGCGCCGCGGTGCCCTTCGTGTGGGGCAACGCCGAGGTGGAGGCCGGCGGCCGCAGCCGCCGCACCACGGTCTACGGCACCGGCCCCGACATGCCCGCCGCGTTCCGCTTCCGCATCCGCAGCGGGCGCTTCCTGCCGCGCGACGATCCCACCTCGCCGCGGGCCCTGGCGGTGCTGGGGGCCAAGCTCAAGCGGGAGCTGTTCGGCACCCGCAATGCCCTGGGCCGGCGGGTGCGCATCGGCGGCGAGCGCTACCGCGTCATCGGCGTGCTGGAACCCAAGGGCACGGTGCTGGGCTTCGACCTCGACGACGCCGTGTACATCCCCACCGCGCGCGGCCTGGCCATGTTCAACCGCGACAACCTCATGGAGATCGACGTGGTCTTTCGCGAGGGCACGCCGGTGGCCTCGGTGGTGGAGTTCATCCGCCGCACCCTCACCGCCCGCCACGGGCGCGAGGACTTCACCATCACCACCCAGCAGCAGATGCTGGAGGTGCTGGGCTCGGTGCTCAACGTGCTCACCTTCGCCGTGGCCGCCCTGGGCGGAATCTCCCTGCTGGTGGGGGCCATCGGCATTCTCACCATCATGACCATCGCCGTGCGCGAGCGCACCGCGGAGATCGGACTGCTGCGCGCGCTGGGGGCGCGCCGGCGCCAGATCCTGTGGCTGTTCCTGGGCGAGGCCGCGGTGCTGGCCGCCGCCGGCGGTGCCGCCGGCCTGCTCGCCGGCGCCGCCGGCGGCTGGCTGGCCCGGGCCCTGCTGCCGGACCTGCCGGTGCACCTGGCGCCGGGCTTCGTGCTGCTGGCCGAGGCGGTGGCGGTGGGCATCGGGCTCGCCGCCGGCGTGGTGCCCGCCCTGCGGGCCGCGCGCCTGGACCCGGTGGAGGCGCTGCGCGCGGAGTGAGCCGGGCGCGGGCGATTCAGTGGGGCCGCGCCCGCACCCGGATGCGGCCCAGCACCGGGAACGCCACCACGCCCTGGGCCTGGCGCAGGGCCTTGAGGTAGAGCTTGCCGGCGCGGTAGCCCTCGCGGAAGGACTGGCGCAGGTGCGCCGCCTCGGTGATCTGCCCCCCGTGCAGGGCGTGGGAGAACCCGGAGCGGAAGCGGTCGGCGACGAGGTGGCGGGGAATGCGGACCCCGGCCTCCTCCGGCGTGGGATAGACGTGTGGGCGTGCCTGTTTCATGGCGGCACCTCCCGGGGATCACTGTGGGCCTGTCTCTCTTATCGGCCCCCGCAACCATCCCCTTGAACCACCACGGCT
>JALSIK010000330.1 GCA_026990045.1 Chromatiales bacterium
GTGACGCTGTACGTCTCGCTGTACAACCTGTTCGCCAGCCTGTTGCACCTGCTGGGCGCGTTCAGCGGGGACGACTGAGGCCCGGCGCCGGCACGGCGCGCAACGAACCCCGCCCCTCGGGCGGGGTTTTTTGTTGGCCGCCGCAGGGTGTGATGGTGTAGGCATCGCACCGTGTCACCTGGTGCGTTCACAAGGTGGACGCATCCTGCATTCTGAAGATGGAGGACGGAGGACAGAGGACAGAAGCGCCGCAGGACGTAGGGCGGCACCGCGCAGCGATGCCGCCGCCCGATGGGGCGATGCCGTGCTTTCCCCTCCCCCGGATTTGGCTGCGCTTCATCCGGGCTACTTGGCTGAGTTTCCCCGTCGGCTTTCGCTGCGCTCAAGCCGACCTACATTCAGAAGACAGAAGACGGAGGACGGAGGACAGAAGCGCCGCAGGGTGCGATGGAGACAATTCCCCTTCGCGGGCGGGGGCCGCTCCGGCGCTATATGAATTCCGCTCCGCCGAGGTAGGGGCGCAGGGCGTCGGGGACGCGGATGCGGCCGTCGGGCTGCTGGTGGTTTTCCATCACCGCCACCAGGGTACGGCCCACGGCGAGGCCGGAGCCGTTGAGGGTGTGCACCAGTTCCGGCTTGCGGGTCTCGGGGTGGCGGCGGCGGGCCTTGAGGCGCCGGGCCTGGAAGTCGGTGAAGTTGGAGCAGGAGGAGATCTCGCGGTAGCGCCCCTGCCCCGGCAGCCACACTTCCAGGTCGTAGGTCTTGGCCGCGGAGAACCCGAGGTCGCCGGTGCACAGGGTCACCACCCGGTAGGGCAGTTCCAGCTTCTGCAGGATGGTCTCGGCATGGGCGGTGAGTTCCTCCAGCCGCTGCCAGGACTCGTCCGGCGCCACGATCTGCACCAATTCCACCTTCTCGAACTGGTGCTGGCGGATCATGCCGCGGGTGTCCTTGCCGTAGGCCCCGGCCTCGCTGCGGAAGCACGGCGTGTGGCAGGCGAACTTCAGCGGCAGCTCGCCGGCGTCGAGGATGGTGTCGCGCACCAGGTTGGTCACCGGCACCTCGGCGGTGGGCACCAGGTACCAGGGCTGCTCCCCTTCCAGCCGGAACA
This sequence comes from Chromatiales bacterium, assembly GCA_026990045.1. Taxonomy (GTDB): domain Bacteria; phylum Pseudomonadota; class Gammaproteobacteria; order CAMYNG01; family CAMYNG01; genus JALUTW01. Next base: position 1,112 of record JALSIK010000330.1, read on the forward strand.
GGTCCTCGGCGAACTTGGGCAGCTGGCCGGTGCCGCGCAGGCTGTCGGCGTTGACGATGTAGGGCACGTAGACCTCGGTGTAGCCGTGCTCGCGGGTGTGGACATCCAGCATGAACTGGATCAGCGCCCGGTGCAGGCGGGCCAGGGCGCCGCGCATGACCACGAAGCGCGCACCGGTGATCTTCGCCGCGGCCTCGAAGTCCAGTCCGCCGCAGCCCTCGCCCAGCTCCACGTGGTCGCGGGGTTCGAAGGCGAACGGCGGCGGTTCGCCCCAGCGGCGCTCCTCGCGGTTGTCGTTCTCGTCCCGGCCGTCGGGGACCGATTCGTGGGGCAGGTTGGGGATGCCCAGGAGGATGTCGTTGAGCCGCTGCTGGACCTCGCGCAGGGCCTGCTCGGCGGCCTTGAGCTCGTCGCCCAGGCGGCTCACCTCGTCCAGCAGCGGCTGGATGTCCTCGCCCCGGGCCTTGGCCTGGCCGATGGCCCTGGAACGGGTGTTGCGCTCGTGCTGGAGCTTTTCGGTACGCGTCTGCAGGGCCTTGCGCTCGGCCTCCAGCTTCTCCAGGGCAGCGGTGTCCAGGGAGAAGCCGCGGCGCGCGAGCTGCGCGGCCACCTCGTCCAGCC
>JALSIK010000331.1 GCA_026990045.1 Chromatiales bacterium
GGTGCCGGCGGGCGAGGGGGCCATGGCCGCCATCCTCGGCCTCGACGACGACACCGTGAAGCGCATCTGCGCCGGGGCCGCCGGCGACCGTGTGGTGGAGGCGGTCAACTTCAACGCCCCGGGCCAGGTGGTGGTGGCGGGGCACGCCGATGCGGTGGCCCGCGCGGTGGAGCAGGCCAAGGCGGCCGGGGCCAAGCGCGCCCTGGTGCTGCCGGTGAGCGTGCCGTCCCACTGCAGCCTCATGCGCCCGGCGGCCGAGCGCCTGGCCCGGGAGCTGGCGCAGGTGGACCTGCGTTCGCCGCAGGTGCCGGTGATCAACAACGTGGACGTGGCCGCGCCGGACGACCCGGATGCCATCCGCGACGCCCTGGTGCGCCAGCTTCACAACCCGGTGCGCTGGGTGGAGGTGATCCAGGCCATGCGCGCGCGGGGGGTGGAGCGCCTCGTCGAGTGCGGCCCGGGCAAGGTCCTCACCGGGCTCGCCAGGCGCATCGAGCGCAAGCTGGCGGTGCAGCCGGTGTACGATACCGACAGCCTGGCGCAGGCCCTGTCGGCCTGAATCATCCTGCGACTCACGACGGCAAGGGGGAGAAGATCAGATCATGTCGCTGGAAAACGAGATCGCCCTGGTCACCGGCGCCAGCCGCGGCATCGGCCAGGCCATCGCCCTGGCCCTGGGCCGCGCCGGCGCGAAGGTGGTGGGCACCGCCACGTCGCCGGCCGGTGCCGAGCGCATCACCGCCACCCTCGGCGAGCACGGCATCGAGGGCCGCGGGCTGGTGCTGGACGTGACCGATCCCGGGAGCATCGAGAGCGGGCTCGAGGAGATGGAGGAGGCCGTGGGCGCACCCACGGTGCTGGTGAACAACGCCGGCATCACCCGCGACACCCTGCTCATGCGCATGAAGGACGAAGACTGGCAGGCCATCATCGACACCAACCTCACCAGCATCTACCGCATGAGCAAGGCCTGCCTGCGGGCCATGACCAGGGCCCGCCGCGGCCGCATCATCAGCATCGCCTCGGTGGTGGGGGTGGCGGGCAACGCCGGCCAGACCAACTACGCCGCGGCCAAGGCCGGGGTCATCGGCTTTTCCAAGGCCCTGGCCCGCGAGGTGGGGGCGCGCGGCATCACCGTCAACGTGGTGGCGCCGGGCTTCATCGACACCGACATGACCCGTGCCCTGCCGGAGGCCCACCGTGAGGCCCTGCTCACCCAGATCCCCCTGGGGCGCCTGGGCCAGGCCGAGGAGGTGGCGGCGGCAGTGGTGTTCCTGGCCTCCCCCGGGGCGGCCTACATCACCGGCGAGACCCTCCACGTCAACGGCGGCATGTACATGGCCTGAGCGCCAACATATTGATTTACTGCGAATTTATACCCCTGTCACGGGGAGCGCCCGTTATGGCAAAGGCAGGCGCTTTTCACTACAATACCGTGCCCAGCAGAGCCCGGATTCTGAGATCCATAGCCAGGAGGAACCGACTGTCATGAGCAGTGTTGAAGAACGTGTGAAGAAGATCGTGGTGGAACAGCTGCGGGTCAAGGAAGACGAGATCACGCCCGACGCCTCGTTCGTGGACGACCTGGGCGCCGACTCGCTGGACACCGTGGAGCTGGTCATGGCGCTGGAGGAGGAGTTCGAGACCGAGATCCCGGACGAAGACGCCGAAAAGATCACCACGGTGCAGCAAGCGGTGGACTACATCAACGCCCATATCGGCTGATCCT
>JALSIK010000332.1 GCA_026990045.1 Chromatiales bacterium
CCATCAGCGGCGCGCCTCCCGCGGCCGCGGGCGCCCGCGGCAACGGCCCATCAGGCCTCGAGCCCGATGAGCCGCACCACCTCGCCGGCGAGCTCGTCGGCGTTGAACTTGGGCACGAACTTGTCCGCGCCCACCTTCTCCACCATGCTGAGGTTGAACACCCCGCTCAGGGAAGTGTGCAGCAGCACCGGGACGTGCCGCAGCCGCCCGTCCCGCCGGATCTCGGTGGTGAGGGTGTAGCCATCCATCTCCGGCATCTCGATATCCGAGATCACCAGGTCGAGCTGATCCTGCAGCGGTGTACCGTCCTTGACCATGTCCCGCAGCAGGTCCAGGGCCTCGCGCCCGTTCCTGGCCAGGATGGACTCGATCCCGAGCTGGTCCAGGGTTCGCTTGATCTGCTTCAGGGCCACCGAGGAATCGTCCGCCACCAGGACCCGGACCGGCCGGTCCGGCACGGACTCCGGCTTCACCTCGTCGGACACCGTCATCTCCACGCCCATGAGATCGACCAGCACCTTCTCCACGTCGATGATCTCGATGATCTCTTCGTCCACCCGGGTCACGGCGGTGAGGTAGTTGTCCTTGCCCATGCCCTTGGGCGGCGGCAGGATTTCCTCCCAGTTCATGTTGACGATGCGGTCCACCGCCGAGACCAGGAAACCCTGCACCGAGCGGTTGTACTCGGTGATGATCACGAACAGGTCGCTGCTCTCCGGCAGCGGTCGCTTGCCGATGGCGCGGGCGAGATCCATCACCGGGATGGTGCGGCCGCGCAGGTTGGCGATGCCGCGCACGATGGGATGGGCGTGGGGGACGGCGGTGAGGGTGGGACAATGGATGACTTCCTGCACCTTGAACACGTTGATGCCGTACCGCTGCCGGTCACCGAGCGTGAACAGCAACAGCTCGAGCCGGTTCTGTCCCACCAGCTGGGTGCGCTGGTCGACGCCATCCAGGATGCCTGCCATGTGGGGATCCCCCGTGTCCTTGAAGGTACGAACTCCCCGTCAGTATCGGCACCTGGGGCCGATGCTTGAACGCCCGCCCGCAGGCACGGGAATTGCAGGTTCACCGGACGTGGAAAACCGGCACCTGCCGGCATCACCGGAGGCACGATGAAACCAGGCATGCACACCCTGCTCCGCGCGGCAACCGCCGGCCTGCTGGCGGCAGGCCTTTGCCTCGCGGCCGGAGCCGCCGCCGCCCCGCGGGAAGACGCGGCCCGCCTGCTGGCCACGGCGCAGGCCTTCGTCCGCGCCCAGCTGGGCGCAGGCGACGATGTTCGGGTCCGCCTGGGCCGGCTGGACCCGCGCCTGCGCCTGCGCCGCTGCCAGGGCACCATGGAGGCCTTCTGGCCCCACGGCCGCCGGCCCCGGGCCGGCCACGCCAGCGTGGGCGTGCGCTGCCGGGGCCCGGTGGCATGGAAGATCTACCTGCCGCTGGAGATCCGCCGCTTCGCCCGCGTGGTGACGGCGGGGCGGGCCCTGCCCGCGGGTCACGTGCTGGCGGTGTCCGACCTGAAGACGGTGCGCCTGGAAGTGGACGGCCTGCGCAGCTACCACCACGAGGCACGGCGCCTGGCCGGCTCGGTGCTGCGCCGGCCCCTGGCCGCCGGCCAGCCGGTGGAAGCGGCCCACGTCACCCCGCCGTTGCTGGTGCGCAGGGGGGAGCGCGTGGTGGTGGAAGCCCGCGTGGACGGGCTGGCGGTTCGCACCAGCGGCGAGGCATTGTCCGCCGGCCGCAAGGGGGACACCATCCGCGTGCGCAACCTGCGCAGCAAGCGCGTGGTCCAGGCGGTGGTCACCGGCCGCGGGCGGGTGGAGGTGGTACTGTGACCGCCCGCCGGAGTTCCGGCACCCAACTAAAGTGACCGCCTAAATTGCCGATACAAGGGAAGCCACGCAGTTCAGGAGGCCTCCATGCCCATCGAGATCAACGGCTTCTCCCCCCGCCGCACCCAGGCCGGCTCCGACCGGCGCATCCGCTCCCTCAAGGGGGACAGCAGCCGCTCCGCCGCGGCCGGCGGCGGAGCCGCGGGTGCCGGCGACCAGGTGACCCTCACCGGCACCGCCGCGCGCCTGCACGCCATCGAGCGGGAACTGGCCCGGGTCCCGGTGGTGGACCTGGAGCGGGTGCGCCACGTGCAGGACGCCATCGAGAGCGGCGAGTACCGCGTGGATCCCCAGCGCGTCGCCGACAAGATGATCGAACTGGAGGCCGCCCTCGATGGCGTCTGACGCCGCGACCACGGCGGCCCTGCTGGAGCAGATGGTCCGCCTGCTGGAAGAAGAGCACGAGGTGCTGCGCCGGCGCGACGGCGAGGCCCTGGCAGCCCTGGCCCCGCGCAAGGCCGAGCTGTGCCGGCGCATCGAGGCCCTGGATGCGCCGGCGGCCGCCGCCGCGGCCGGCCCGGCCGAGCGGGAGCGCCTGCGGGAGCTGGCCCGGCGCTGCCGCCACCAGAACACCATCAACGGGATGCTGGCGGAGAACCAGCGCCGGCTGGCCGAACACGGCCTGGCCCTGCTCCAGGGCCGCTCCACCGAGACCCTGACCTACGGCCCGGGCGGCGGCGGCCGCGGCGGCCCGCGGGCCCCGCTGGGCCGGGCCTGACCCCTTCCCTTTCTTCCCGCGCAAAATGGTGGGGCAGCGGTGGCGATGCTAGAATGCCGCCACCGCCCCGGTAGCTCAGCCGGATAGAGCATCCGCCTCCTAAGCGGAAGGTCACACGTTCGAATCGTGTCCGGGGCGCCAGCCCGTCATCCGTGTTGCAGGAGGCCCCCCATGAACGAGACCCGCCAGGACAAGCTGCTCGGCGCCTACCGCGGCTTTCTCCGACACCTGCGCGAGGCCTGGCACCAGTCCGAGGGCAGGGTGCGCGACCGCCTGCAGCAGGCGCTGGCACAGGCCGAGGACAAGACCGCCGGGCTGTCGGAGCTGAGCCGGGAGGAGCTGGAACAGCTGGGCGACTGGCTGCGCCGCGACCTCCGCGGCGCGGCGGAGTTCTTCGACCGCAACGGCGAGGCCCTGGCCCGCTGGCTGGGCCTGGAGCTGACCCTGGCCGAGTACGAGCTGGCCGACCTGGTGGCCGCGGCGGCCGATCCCACCCTGGTCCAGCTCCACGCCCTGCGCCAGCAGGCCGAGCTGGGGGCATGGCACACCGGGGAGATCACCGGCCCCGGCACCCTGGTGTGCGACCGCTGCGGGGAGACGCTGCACTACGAAGAGCCGGGACACGTCCCGCCCTGCCCCAAGTGCCGGGGCACCGTCTTCCACAAGGAATACCCCGCCCCCTGAGCCCGTTGCCCCCGGGGCCGTCCGTTGACCCAGGTCAACACGGCCGCGGGAACGACCCCGTATGATTTGAAAGCGCTGGTGAACACAGCCATCAGGGAGGTGCGCCATGTTTCCGGATACCCAGCTCGAAGCCACCGTCCGCGACCTGGTGCAGCCGGGCCGGGGCATCCTGGCGGCGGACGAAAGCATCCCCACCATCACCAGGCGCCTGGCCAAGGTGGGCGTGGAGTCCACGGAGGAAACCCGCCGCGCCTACCGTTCCATGCTGCTCACCACCGCCGGCATCGGTGAATACCTCAGCGGGGTGATCCTGTTCGAGGAGACCCTGGACCAGTGCGCCGACGACGGGACCCCCCTGGTGGAGGTCCTGACCCGCCAGGGCATCGTGCCCGGGATCAAGGTGGACAAGGGCACCGTCCCGCTGCCCGGCGCGCCCGGCGAGAAGATCACCCAGGGCCTGGACGGCCTGGCCGAGCGCCTGGAGGCCTACCGGGCCAAGGGCGCGCGCTTCACCAAGTGGCGCGACGTCTATGTCATCGGCACCGGCACGCCCGGCCGCCTGGCCATCGAGGCCAATGCCGAGGTCCTGGCCCGCTATGCCGCCGCGGCCCAGGCCGCCGGCTTCGTGCCCATCGTGGAACCCGAGGTCCTGCTGGACGGCGATCACGACATCGCCCGCTGCGCCGAGGTCACCGAGGCGGTGCTGCACGAGGTCTACCACGCCCTGCACCGCCACGGCGTGGTCCTGGAGTACACCCTGCTCAAGCCCAACATGGTGCTGCCGGGCAAGGACCATCCCGCCCGCGCCACCCCGGAGGAGGTCGCCGACCACACCCTGCGCGTGCTCCGCCGCACGGTGCCGGCCGCGGTGCCCGGCATCAACTTCCTGTCCGGCGGCCAGACCCCGGAGGAGGCCACCGCCAACCTGGATGCCATGAACCGCCGGCGCGACGCCACCGTGCCCTGGGAGCTCAGCTTCTCCTACGCCCGGGCCCTGCAGCATCCGGCCATGGAGATCTGGGCCGGCCGGGCGGACAAGGCCGCCGAGGCCCAGGCGGCCTTCCTCCACCGCTGCCGGCTCACCGCCGCCGCCCGGCGCGGCCAGTACACCCCCGCCATGGAACGGGCGGCCTGAGCGCCGGCCCGCCGCACTCCCCGCCGCCGGGTTGTGACCGGGGGAACCTTTTCCCGCCCCCGGACGTGTAACCATGGATGATGATGTCCCCCCCGCTCCCACTGGCAGCCTCCCGGCGGACCCGCTTCGAGCGGCTCATCCGGCCGCAGCTCCAGGCCCTCTACCGGCGGGCCTACCGCCTCACCGGTGACCGGGACGAGGCCGAGGACCTGGTCCAGGACCTGCTGGCCTCCCTGTACCAGAAGGACATCCGCCTGGAGGAGGTGGAGGACCTGGAGCGCTGGCTCCTCAAGTCCCTCTACCACCAGTTCATCGACCGGCTGCGCCGCGCCGGGCGCAGCCCCCTGGGACATGCCGGCGACGAAGACCCCGAGCGGCTGGAGCGCATGGAGGATCCCGCCGCCGGCCCCGAACTGCTCACCCAGCAGCAACTGGAGATCCAGCGGGTCCAGGCCGCGCTGGACGCCCTCAACCCCCACTTCCGTGCCGTCCTGGTGCTGCACGACGTGGAAGGGTTCACCCTGCAGGAGCTGTCCCCGGTCCTCGACGCGCCCCTGGGCACCCTCAAGTCGCGCCTGCACCGGGCCCGGCGCGCGCTGCGCCACCAGCTCCGCCGGGAACCCTCCGTGCCAGCCGGGCGTGTAACCCTGTGGAGGCACACGAAATGAACTGCGACACCATCCGAAGCCTGCTCGACGACTACGCCGCCCGGCGCGCCGCGCCCATCCAGCAGGACGCCGTGGCCCGCCACCTGCGCGAGTGCCCCGCCTGCCGCGAGGCGCTGGAGGAGGCCCGCCTCCTGCAGCAGCGCCTGCGCGAACTGCCGGTCCCGCCGCCCCGGCCCGGCTTCGAGGAGCGGGCCTTCGCGCGCCTGGAACGGCCCGCCCGGCGACCCCGGCCGGCGGCGTTTCCCGCGTGGCTGGCGGCCGGCATGGGGGCGGCGGTGGCCGCGGCGCTGATGCTGTGGGTGCTGGGCACGGTGCCCGGACAGCGCCCGGCGGTGGAGAACATCGTCGCCACCGTCGAGGTGCCCGCGGGCGAGGTGCGCCGGGTGAAGCTGGTGTTCCACGTCCCGGCCCCGCTGGAGAACGCCACCCTGGCGCTCCGGCTGCCGGACAACGTGGAGCTGGCCGGCCACCCGGGACGCCGGGAGCTGCGCTGGTCCGCCTCGCTGCGCCCCGGCGCCAACCGCCTGGAGCTGCCGCTGCGGGCCCGGGGCCCCGGGCGCGGCACCCTCACCGCCGCCATCGAGGACGCGGGGCACAGCCGCCGCTTCGGCGTGATCATCGAAACCCCGGCCACGGGCCCCGGCCCGGCACCGGACCCCGTGCCGCGGGACGCCCGCGCGGCACCCGCGGCCATCACCCTTTCCGCCTGAACACCTGATGAAGAGGAGCACGACCATGAAGTACCCGACACTGTTCACCAGCAGCGCCCTCGCCCTGGTCCTGGGCCTGGGCCTGGCCCAGCCGGCCCAGGCCTCGCCGGAGCTGGACGACGTCACCATGGAGGTCATCGAGCACGATGACCCCAACGAGGCCATGCACGACATCGCCCTGCCCGACCACGAGGACGAGCACCAGGAGGCGCCGCACGAGGAGCACGTCGACCACGACGACGACAAGGACGATCACCGCGACGACATGGACGACGACAAGGATGACGACAAGGACGAGGCCAAGGACGATCGCGAGGACGACATGGAAGACAGCAAGGAAGAGGGCAAGAACGACCGCGAGGACGACATGGAGGACGGCAAGGACAGCTGAAACCGGCGGTTCCCGCGCACAACTGCGGCACCCCCTCGGGGTGCCGCAGTTTTTTGCGTGCGCGCGGCCATCCCTTGCATGACCCATGCCCTTGTTCCGCCGGCGCCATCGTCTACAATGGCACGCCGGATCCTGTCACCACACGGAGTCACGCCATCCATGCCGAAAACGAAGTTCCCGGCCCTCGTCCTGGGCCTTGCGCTCCTGTTCCCTCTCTCCGCCACCGCCGCCAAGGGCGAGGCGGCGTTCCGCCAGGGCATCCAGGCCTTCCAGCGGAAGGACCATGCCGCCGCGCTGAAGGCCTTCGAGCGGGCCTGGCGGGCGGGCATGCGCTCCCCCGCCCTGTACTACAACCTGGGCGTCAGCTACTACCGGCTGGGACGCCTCGACCGCGCGCGGGCCTTCTTCATCCCCCTGACCCGCGACCGCCGCTTCCGGCAACTGGCCCGGTACAACCTGGGGCTCATCGCGGCCCGCGAGGGGAAGACGGAGGCGGCGCGGGACTGGCTGCGGCGGGCGGCGGCCGGCGATGACCGCCGCGTGGCGGCCCTGGCCCGGGCGGGCCTGCGCAAGCTGGCGCCGCAGCGGCCGTGGCGGGCCGGCTTCGAGATCGCGCTGGGCTACGACGACAACGTGCTGCTGCGGGCCGACGACGTGCCCACGCGCCGCGGGGACAATTACTTCGACCTCTACCTGTGGGGAGACTACCGGGTGGGCACCGACACCCGGGCCGGGGCCTTCTTCAGCCGCCAGGACTTCTTCGACGTGGACGCCGGCGACTTCCAGCAGGCCGGGATCACCCTGGACCACGTCCTGCGTGCATCGGGCTGGCGGGTGGTGCCGGCGCTGCGCCTGACCCGCAGCCGCCTGGGCGGGGTGGATTACCAGGACATCCTCGACCTGCGCCTCACCGCCCGCCGCGACCTGGGACAGGGCCGGCGCCTGGTCCTCCGCGCACGGCACAGCAGCATCGATTCCGGTGATCCCGTATACGATCCCTTCCAGGGCACCCGCCAGCAGTTCCGCGCCGATTACCACCTGCCCACGGGCCTGGGCCGCCTGCGGCTGCGTTACCAGCTGGAGCTCAACGACCGCGACGACTTCCCCACCGCCAGCCTTTCGCCCACCCGGCACCAGTTCCGGGTCCGCCTGCGCCGGCGCCTGGGCGCCGCCTGGCTCGGCGAGGCCGAGGTGGACTACCGGGTCTCCGACTATCCGGTGGTGGCCGGCATCGCGCGCAACGATGACCGCCTGCGCCTGCGCCTCAAGGCCCGGCGCCGGCTGGACAAGGACCTCCGGCTGACCCTCCGCTACACCTATACCGACAACGTGTCCAACGTCGCGGCCCGCGATTACACGCGCAACGATTTCTCCGCCGGCGTGGAGTGGCGCTGGTAGGCATGGACGGCGGAGAAACCGGGCCTGCGGGACGGAAGCGACGGGGAATTGGAACAGTTGCCAGGTGTGATGGGGGAGCCCCGGTCCGGCCGCCATTCCCTTGCCAGCGTGGTAGAAAATGGCTATATTGCGCGTCCCGGGCGAACGCGGGCCGGCTCGTTTCCCTCGCCGCTCGCTCCTCGCCCCTTGCCGCCGCTCTTGTGCGCCCGTAGCTCAGCTGGATAGAGTACCTGGCTACGAACCAGGTGGTCGGAGGTTCGAATCCTTCCGGGCGCGCCAAAACCCGTTTTCAATCAACGCCTTGCAGTGGCTTCCTATATAGCACGACCCCCCTGGTGGGTCATAGAGGGGCGATTGTGTCATAGATTCAGCGTTTCCACTTCGCTTTGACGGGCCGGACGACCCCGGCCTTGCGGCTTCTTCTTCACGCCGGGGGCGGCCTTTCCGTCTTCCGTCTTCCGTCTTCCGAACACGGGGCGGCGTTTCCGTCTTCCGTCCTCCAAACGCAGGCCGGCGTGAGACTGCGCAGGGTGTGACGGCCAAGCCGTCGCACCGTTCCACCTGGTGCGTTCGCGCGGCGAATGCACCCTACCCCTGCAGAAGACAGAGGACGGAAGGCGGAGGACAGACCTGCACGGCGGAATGTCAACGCAAGGGCACCAAGGAACGCGAAGGACGAATCCATTCCGGGCGGGGCAGCCCTTCCGTCTTCCGTCTTCCGTCCTCCGAACGCTCGGGCCTTCGGCCCTCGCCCCTCCGGGGCCGCCGTCGCTGTCGCTCCGGCGTTGCCTCGCGGCGCCACGGCGCCGCTCGGCTCGAACCCGGCCATTTGAATTTCGAGGGTTCGAATCCACCTTCTGACCATGGCAAAGGGGACCCACAGGGTCCCCTTTGCCATGGTTGGCGGAGAGAGAGGGATTCGAACCCTCGATGGGGCTTTTGACCCCATACTCCCTTAGCAGGGGAGCGCCTTCAGCCGCTCGGCCATCTCTCCGGGCTCCGGAGGGGCCAAGGATACCGGGCCGCCCGCCCCGGGTAAAGGGCGCCCGCGGCTATTCGCCGCCGCCGTTGCCCTCGCCGGCCTTCTGCTCGTTCTTGATGCGCTCGTAGATCTCCTCGCGGTGGACCGAGACCTCCTTGGGGGCGTTGACCCCGATGCGCACCTGGTTGCCCTTGACGCCGAGCACCGTGACCGTGATGTCGTCGCCGATGACGAGGGTCTCGCCAACCCGCCGGGTCAATATCAGCATTCCTGTTTCTCCTAATCCATCAATGCCTGAAACGTGCCTAACGGAAATACCACGCTCCCTGTGCAACCAGGCGCGGTACCCCTGGTAGTATCGTCCCGACCGCGACAGGCTTTAGCACCTGCTTGTTGTTTTTGCCTTTCCCCCGGGGCCGATGCTCAGGCCGCCGGGGCCTGGTCCAGCCCGAACGCCGCGTGCAGGGCACGGACGCCCAGTTCCAGGTATTTCTCCTCCACCACCACCGAGATCTTGATTTCCGAGGTGGAGATCATGCGGATGTTGATGCCCTCGTTGGCCAGCGCCTCGAACATCCGGCTGGCGATGCCGGCGTGGGAACGCATGCCCACCCCCACCAGAGAAATCTTGACGATGCGGTCGTCCCCGGCCACCTCGCGGGCCTCCAGCCGGCGGGCGGTCTCCTCGAGGATGGCGCGGGCCCGCTCGTAGTCGTTGCGGTGGACGGTGAAGGTGAAATCGGTGGTGCCGTCGGCGCCCACGTTCTGGATGATCATGTCCACCTCGATGTTGGCCTCGCCCACCGGCCCCAGGATGTGCCAGGCCACGCCCGGGCGGTCCGGCACCCCGCGCACCGAGAGCTGGGCCTCGTCGCGGTTGAAGGCGATGCCGGAGATGACCGGTTGTTCCATGTCCTCTTCCTCGTAGGTGATCAGCGTGCCCGGCCCTTCCTCGAAGGAGGACAGGACCCGTAAGGGTACACTGTACTTGCCCGCGAACTCCACCGCGCGGATCTGCAGCACCTTGGAACCCAGGCTGGCCATCTCCAGCATCTCCTCGAAGGTGATGCGGTCCAGCCGCCGCGCGTTGGGCTCCACCCGCGGATCGGTGGTGTAGACCCCGTCCACGTCGGTGAAGATCTGGCACTCGTCGGCGCCCAGGGCCGCCGCCAGCGCCACCGCGGTGGTGTCGGAGCCGCCGCGGCCCAGGGTGGTGATGTTGCCGTCCTCGTCCACCCCCTGGAAGCCGGCCACCACCACCACGGTGCCCGCCTCCAGCTCGCGCCGCACCCGGGCCTCGTCGATCTCCACGATGCGGGCCTTGGTGTGGGCGCTGTCGGTGCGGATGTGCACCTGGCCGCCGGTGAACGACCGCGCCCGGCAGCCGCGGGCGTTGAGCGCCATCGCCAGCAGGGCGATGGTGACCTGCTCGCCGGTGGACACCAGCACGTCGTACTCGCGCGGGTCCGGCCGCGGGCTCACCTGGTGGGCCAGATCGATGAGCCGGTTGGTCTCCCCGCTCATGGCCGAGACCACCACCACCACGTCGTGGCCCTGGTCCCGGGTGGCCTGGACCCGCTCCGCCACCTTCTGGATGCGCTCGACGCCACCCACCGAGGTCCCGCCGTATTTCTGTACGATCAGCGCCACCGGCGTGCGTTCCCGTCCAAAAGGCGCAAATTAGACACTAATCTGATGGATTTGAAAAGGGCCGCTCAGGCGCCGAGCTGCCGCCGGACCCAGTCGGGGACCGAGGCCAGGGCCTCGTCCAGGCGTGACGGGTCGCGGCCGCCGGCCTGGGCCATGTCGGGACGCCCGCCGCCGCGCCCGTCCACCTGCCGGGCCACGGCGTTGACCAGGTCGCCGGCCTTGAGGCGGCCGGTCTGGTCCGGGGTGACGCCGGCCACCAGCGAGACCTTGTCTCCGGCCACCGTGGCCAGAACCACGGCGGCGGAGCCCAGCTTGTTCTTGAGCCGGTCCAGGGTGGCGCGCAGGGTCCTGGCGTCCACCCCGTCCAGGCGCGCGGCCAGGACCTTGATGCCGTCCACCTCCACCGCCTGCGCCGCCAGGTCGTCGCCCTGGCTGGAGGCCAGGCGGGCCTTGAGGCGCTCCAGCTCCTTCTCGTACTGACGCTGGCGTTCCAGCAGGTGTTCCACCTTTTCCGCCGCCTCCTCGCGCGCGCACTTGAGCAGGGCGGCGACGCGGCCCAGGGCCGCCTCGCCCTGGTGGACCCAGTCCAGCGCCCGGGCCCCGGTGACCGCCTCGATGCGCCGCACCCCGGCGGCGATGCCGCTCTCGGCGGTGATCTTGAACAGCCCGATGTCGCCGGTGCGGCGCACGTGGGTGCCGCCGCACAGCTCCACCGAGAAGTCGCCCATGGACAGCACCCGCACCCGGTCGCCGTACTTCTCCCCGAACAGGGCCACGGCGCCGGCGGCGATGGCCTCCTGGTAGGGCAGCACCCGGGTCTCCACCGGCAGGTTGGCCCGGATCCGGTCGTTGACCAGGTCCTCGATGGCCCCGAGCTGCTCCGGGGTGAGGGGTTCGAAGTGGGAAAAGTCGAAGCGCAGGCGCTCGGCCTCCACCAGCGAGCCCTTCTGGGCCACGTGGCCGCCCAGCACCTTGCGCAGGGCGGCGTGGAGCAGGTGGGTGGCCGAATGGTTGAGCGCGATGTCGTGGCGGCGCCCGGCGTCCACCAGCGCCTCCACCGTGTCATTGACCTGGAGCGTGCCCTGCTCCACCCGGCCCAGGTGCAGGATGAGCTCGCCCTGCTTGCGGGTGTCGGTCACGCGGAAGCGCCCCGTGGGGCCCGCCAGCACGCCGGTGTCGCCCACCTGGCCGCCGGACTCGGCGTAGAAGGGCGTGCGGTTGAGCACCACCACGCCCTCGTCCCCCTCCTCGAGGATCTCGGCCTCGGTCCCGCCCTTGTACAGGTCGGTGACCGTGGCCGGCTCCCGCAGGTGCTCGTAGCCGGTGAAGTCGGTATGGCCGTCGGCCTCGGCCGCCACCCCGTAGTCGGCGCCGAACCGGCTGGCGGCGCGGGCCCGCTCCTTCTGCCGCGCCATGGCGGCGTCGAACCCGGCCATGTCCAGCCTGAGGCCGCGCTCGCGGGCGATGTCGGCGGTGAGGTCGGCGGGAAAGCCGTAGGTGTCGTACAGCTTGAACACGGTGTCGCCGGCGATGACGTCGCCGGACAGGTTCGCGATGGCCCGCTCCAGCAGGTGCATGCCCTGCTCCAGGGTCTCGGCGAAGCGCTCCTCCTCGCCGCGCAGCACGCGCTCCACCTGATCGCGGGCCTGGACCAGCTCCGGGTAGGCCGCCCCCATCTCGTCGGCCAGCGGCGCCACCAGCCGGTGGAAGAAGGGCTCGCGGACACCCAGCTTGTAGCCGTGGCGGATGGCGCGGCGGATGATGCGGCGCAGCACGTAGCCGCGGCCCTCGTTGGAAGGCAGCACC
>JALSIK010000333.1 GCA_026990045.1 Chromatiales bacterium
GTGCTCGGGCAGGCGCCGGGTGAGGTCGCCGTCGCCGGAGGCCACCTCGTCCAGCGAACCGATGATGCGGGCGAACGCCCGGCGCAGGCTGCGCGTGGCCACCCAGGCCACCACCGCGCCACCGGCCACCGCCACCAGGGCCAGGGCCAGCGCCAGGGCCAGAGCGCTTTGCTTGCGCTCCAGCGCCGCCCGCCCGGCCGAGGCGGCCATGGCCTCTTCCTCGCGGGAGAGCTTTTGCACCGCAATGCGCACCTTCTGCCAGTGGGGATGCTCATGCTTGGTGAGCACGGCCAGGGCCGCCTCGCGCTCGCCGGCCTTCATCAGGTCCAGCACCTTGAGCTTGGCCGCACGCGTCTGCTGCCAGTGATGGCCGATCCGCTCCAGGGCCGCACGGGTCGCATCGTCGGGCGCCAGCTCCCGGGCCCGGTCGTAGGCGGCATCGAAGCGGGCGATGGCCTGCGGCACCACCTGGTACGGTTTCTCCAGGTGCGGCTTGAGCACCAGGTTGCGCAGGGCCACCCCCGACAGCAGCGCCTCGGCGAACATCTGCTGGTAGGCGGTCTGGCGCGCGTAGTCGCCGTCCAGGAAGGCACCGAAGCGGTGTCCCACGTCGCGCAGCCCGCCCAGGGCGACCCACAGCGCGGCGGCGAACAGGACGATGACTGCGGCAAAGGCGGCGGCCAGCCGGGTGCTCAGGTTGAATCGGCCCATGACGTTGTTTCCTCCGTTGGGTCCGGGGTGATGTTCCCCGGCGGTACACCTCACCTTCTCCAATAGCGGCACGAACGCGCCTGGGGTTTAGCAGGCCGTCGTCAAAGGCCCGCCACGCCGCGGCCCCCGGCTGGGGCCGGAGGCCCATGCGTGCCATAATGGATGCCGGAATCCACGCGGAGAACAGGGACATGGACATGGTGATGCGCAGTCTCGCCCTGTGGGCGACAATGGCGGCGTTGGTGCTGGCCGCCGGCCCGGCGGCTTCCCGGGAAGTGGGTGGAGTGGCGGTCCCGGAGACGGCCCGGCTGGCCGACGGCACCGAGCTGGTGCTCAACGGCGCCGGCCTGCGCACCAAGTTCTTCTTCAGGATCTACGCCGGGGCCCTCTACCTGCGCCGGCCCCTGCACGAGGCCGCCGCGGTGCTGGCCGACCCCGGCCCCAAGCGGGTGCTCATGCGTTTCATCTACAAGAAGGTGACGCGGGACAAGCTCGCCGCGGCCTGGGAGGACGGTTTCCGCGCCAACCTGGACGAGGCCGCCTACGCCGCCCTGGCCCCGCGCCTGGCCCGGTTCAATGCCCTGTTCCCGGACCTGGGCGAGGGCGACGAGGTGCGGCTGGACTACCTGCCCGGGGAGGGCACCCAGATCTGGATCGACGGCCGGCTCGCCGGCACCATTCCCGGCGCCGACTTCCACCGCGCCCTGCTGGCGGTATGGCTGGGGGAGTCCCCCGCCGACTGGGGGCTCAAGGAGGCCATGCTGGGAACGGGCGACGGCGACTGACCCTCGCCATGGCCACCGCTGCCCCGCCCATGTGCGGGCCGCCGGGCCGGTACCCGTATTCCCTGCATCATGATAAGTTTTCCTCCCCGTCGCAAAAACGAACACGACAAGGGAGGAAACCATGACACGCCGAACCATCATCCTCGGGCTCGCCCTCGGTCTCGGAACCGCCCACGCAGCGGGACCCGGTCCCTCCCACGGCATCCCCTATCCCGCGGGGTGGCAG
>JALSIK010000334.1 GCA_026990045.1 Chromatiales bacterium
ACACCTTCGTCATCGCCATCTCGCGCATCGTGGGCCACGTGGTGGACCGGGTGGTGTTCAAGACCGAGCGCGGCTACGGCCCCGGCTACTTCGTCACCGTCATCGTCGCCGAGATCTTCCTCGCCGTCCTGGCCTCCATCATCGTCATGTGGTTCTCGCGCCAGCGCGAGTTCCGCGCCGACCGCGGCGGCGCCCGCCTCGCCGGCCGCGGCAAGATGATCGCGGCCCTGCGCCGCCTGCAGCAGGCCCACGCCGCGCGCGACCTGCCCGGGCAGCTCGCGGCCTTCGGCATCACCGGCGGCATCGGCCACGGCCTCCGGCGCCTGTTCATGAGCCATCCCCCGCTGGAGGAGCGCATCGCCGCCCTGCAGGCGCTGGACTGAGGATGCGCCCGGTTGCGGCCGGACCGAATATGGACTAAATTCTGTCCGGTCAGGAGGCATGTGCAGTGAAATACTCGGATCGGATCCGGCCCATCAGCTACTTGAAGGCCCACGCCGCCGACATCGTGCGTGACCTGCGCCGGCGGCGGGAGCCGTTCATCATCACCCAGAACGGTGAGGCCCGGCTCGTCGTGCAGGACGTGGAGAGCTACGAGCAGACCCAGGAGACGCTGGCGCTGCTGAAGATCCTGGCGCTGGGCAACCGGCAGATCGAGCAGGGCCTGGTGCATCCGGTCCGCGAGGCACTCAGGGAGGTACGCAAGCGCCGCGCGGGGTCCTGATGGCATTTCAGGTGTTGCTCACGGAAGACGCGCTCCAGGACCTGAGGGAAATCGACACCTGGATCACGCGCCATGATGGTCGGACCAAGGCCGATCATGTTCTTGCCCGGCTGGAAGAAGCCTTGGTGAGCCTGCGCGAGCTTCCCCACCGGGGCCACCATCCGCCGGAGCTGGTCTCGATGGGTGTGCGGGAATACCGGGAAGTCTTCTTCAAGCCTTACCGCATCATCTACCGCGCCAGGGGGAAAAAGGTGTTCGTCTACCTGGTGGCCGACGGGCGGCGGGACATGCAGGACCTGCTGGCGGCCCGGCTGCTGCGCGGCTGAATCACCACGTGCTCCCGGCCCGGGGCGGGCGGGGACAGGCGATCTCCACGGGCAGGCCGCAGGCATCGTGCTCCGGGACCGGCGGCAAGGTGGCCAGGGGCAGGCGGGCGCTGGCTGCCAGCACCAGGGCGTCCAGCACACGTCGGGGGCCAGGACCCGGCGCAGCCGTCGATGCCATGCCCAGAACCTGTTTCAAAATCCCGCGCGTGCCGCGCCGTGAGACCGGCTGCACCGGGACGGCGACCGGGAAACGGAAACCGGAGTGGTGGAGCCGAGGGGAGTCGAACCCCTGACCTCAGCAGTGCGATTGCTGCGCTCTCCCAACTGAGCTACGGCCCCGGGCGGGAAGGGGCGCCAGTATAGCAGATCGCCCGCCGCGCCTGCAGGACGCCGGGCCGTCCCGTGCCCGGGGACCCGCCCCTGCGGCGCGGGCGAGGTCCCGCCGCTCGCCCCTGTTCCCGCCGGGCCGTGGCCCCGCGCGGTGAATATTTCACATTCCCGCGGGGAATTCTTTACGGATCCACCGGGCGCCCGGCGCCAGACTCCACCTTGAGAAAGGGACATCACCGCCCTGCCAGGAAGGCAGCGGCGGAGTGTTCCGGTTTTGCCACGTGCCGTGTTGCAGGAAGCAGCGTTGGGCCAGGGAGGCCCGTTCTTTTTTTCCGGCACG
>JALSIK010000335.1 GCA_026990045.1 Chromatiales bacterium
CTGCGGTGTCTCCAGCAGCCACAGCGGCCGGTGGCGGAAGTGGGGCGCGTGCAGGTCACCGCCGCCGTCGCGCCAGGCCCGCTCGGGGCGGTGGTCCGCCGCCGGCGCCGGTGCCAGCAGGGCGTCACGGCCCAGGCGCGCGGCCAGCCGCGCCAGCAGGTGGCGCCATTCCCGGTCGCGGGCGGCGGCACCCGGAAACAGCTCGTCGCTCTGCGGCGCCAGTTCCAGCAGGTTTCTTGCATGCAGTGCCAGCGCGTGCACCGGCGCCGGCAGCGCGTGGTGTTCCAGCCGCGCGCGCACCAGTTCCTGCAGGGCATCGGCCTCGCGGGTGAGGGTGCCGCAGGTGAGCGGCAGCCGCTCGCGGCCGTGTTCATGCTCCAGTTCCAGTTCGAGGGCATCGACCCCGGTGCCGGTGGCGCGCAGCCGTCCGGCCAGTTCCTCCAGCAGGCGCCGGGCGGCGAACACCAGCGCGGCGCTGTCGGTGGCCGCGGCCGGCAGCTCCAGCCGCCCGCTGTAGCGGGGCGGCGGCTGCCACGGCGGCCGCGGATCCGGCGCCCGGCCCAGGGCGCGGTCCAGCAGCGCCGGCAGCTCCGGGCCCAGGCGGCGGGCGAGCCCGGCGCGGGGCAGGCGCAGGCAGTCGCCCACGGTGGCCACGCCCATGCGCGCCAGCGCCCCGGCGGTGTCCGGCGCCAGCTCCAGCGCCGCCAGCGGCAGCGGGCGCAGGGCCGCGGCCAGCGCGCCCGTGTCGCGGATCACCTCCTGGCGCCCGGCCCGGCACAGCATCCACGCCGCGGCGGGCACCGGCGCCGCCGCCAGGTGCGCGCGCACGCCCAGCCGGGCCAGGCCGCGGCGCACCTGGCGCAGCGCGGCCTCCAGCCCGCCCAGCAGGCGCAGGCTGCCGCCCATTTCCAGCAGCAGGCCGTCGGGCTCGCGCAGGCTCACCCGGGAGGTGAAGCCCAGCGCCCAGCCGGCAAGATTTTCCAGCGCCTCCCGTTCGGCCGCCGGCCGGCGGGCACGGGTGTGCAGGCGGGGGCAGACGCCCAGCGCCGCGGCCAGGGGCATGCCCGGCATCACGCCGGCGGCGCGGGCGGCGGCGTTGCACTGGTGGATGCGGGGCAGGGCGGCGTCCTCGTACACCGCGCAGGGCCCGCGATCCGCCCCCGGCATCCCGCGCAGGGCGAGGTCCAGCGCCAGGCGGTGGAACCTAAGCGCGAACCACAGCATGGCCGGGGGCCAGGCGCAGGGTGCGGCGGCCCCAGCCGCCGCGCCGCTTGAGGATCTCCACCTCCAGTCCACCCGCCACCGGGTGCAGGGCCAGGCGCAGCGCCGCCGGCGAGGGCTGGCGCGCGCAGGTGGCAGGCCGCAGCAGCACCGCCAGCGCCCCGCCCGCTTCGGCCGCGAGCTGCAACCGCCGCAGCCGGCGCAGGGCCGCCTGCGCCATCCAGCCCAGCACCGCGCCGCAGGCGCCGCTCTTGAGGGCCTGCTCCATGGCCCACCACTGGCCGGCGGCGTCGGCGGTACGCACCACCCGCAGGGCGCCGGGCGGGATCCCGGCCGCGGCCAGCGCGGGGGCGTAGGGCAGGTGCGGCGGCGCCACCCACAACGACGGGCGGCCGTCTTGGGCCAGCCGCGCCAGCGCCGGCAGCAGCAGCGAAACCTCGCCCACGCCCGCGGCGGGCAGCAGCAGCTCCGTGAGGCAGCCCAGGGGCCAGCCGCCCA
>JALSIK010000336.1 GCA_026990045.1 Chromatiales bacterium
CGCGCGCCGCGCAACCACTACCCCGCGCCCTACGCCATCATCGACCTGTGGGTGCAGCACTACGACAACCCCGCGCGCATGCTGCAGGAAGAGGCCGCCTCCATCGCCCGCCTCATCGTCGGGCGCACGGCCCGGAACCTGGTGCGGGTGTTCCTGCTCCAGGAAGACCTCAAGGGCCTGGCCCGCGACAGCGGCTTCGCGCCGCGCCACGTGCATGTCGTCGGCGCCGGCGTCATGGGCGGCGACATCGCCGCCTGGTGCGCGCTGCAGGGCCTCACCGTCACCATCCAGGACCGCAGCCACGAGGCCCTGGCCCGCGCCGTCCAGCGCGCCCACGACCTGTTCCGCAAGCGCCTGAAGAAGGACCGCCTGGGCATCCAGGCCGCCCTGGACCGCTTCGTGCCCGATCCCCACGGCCACGGCGCGCGCCGCGCCGACCTGGTCATCGAGGCCATCTTCGAGGACCCGGAGGTCAAGCGCGAGGTGTTCAAGGCCCTCGACGCCGAGACCCGGCCCGAGGCGCTGCTGGCCACCAACACCTCCAGCATCCCGCTGGAGGAACTGGCCCCGGCCCTCGAGGACCCGGCCCGCCTCGTCGGCCTCCACTTCTTCAACCCGGTGGCCAAGATGCCGCTGGTCGAAGTGGTGCACGGCAAGCCCACCGCGCGCGAGCGCGTACAGCAGGGAGCGGCCTTCGCCAAGCGCATCGGCCGCCTGCCGCTGCCGGTGACCAGCACCCCCGGCTTCCTGGTCAACCGCATCCTCATGCCCTACCTCGTGGAGGCGGTGACGCTGTACGAGGAAGGCGTGCCGGCGCCGGTCATCGACAGGGCGGCGGTGGAGTTCGGCATGCCCATGGGCCCCATCGAGCTGGCGGACACCGTGGGCCTGGACATCTGCCTGCACGTGGCGGAGATCCTGTCGCAGAGCATGCCCATCGCGGTGCCGGGCACCCTCAAGCAGCTCGTGGACCAGGGCCGGCTGGGCAAGAAGAGCGGCCAGGGCTTCTACCCCTTCCGCAAGGGCAAGCCGGTCAAGCCGCAGGTGGACCGCAACTACTCGCCGCCGGCCGACCTCCAGGACCGGCTCATGCTGCGCATGCTCAACGAGGCGGTGGCCTGCCTGCGGGAGAAGGTGGTGGACTCCGCCGACCACCTGGACGCCGGCGTGGTCTTCGGCACCGGGTTTGCCCCCTTCCGCGGCGGACCACTCCATTATATTATGACCCGCGGGCCGGCCCAGCTCCGGCAGACCCTGGAAAAACTGCAGGCCCGCCACGGTGACCGCTTCGCGCCCGATCCGGGCTGGCGCGAGCTGGAGGCCGGGGCCGGACAACAACAAGAACAGAGCGCATGAACCGCACCGACTACATCACCGTGGAGGAGGCGCGCAGCCTGCCCGGCGTGTTCCTCGAACGCGTGGCGCGCAGCGCCGGCACCCCCGCCTACCACCAGTACGAACCGGACACCGCGCGCTGGGTCACCTTCACCTGGGGCGAAACGGCACGCGAGGTGGGCCGCTGGCAGCAGGCCCTGGAAGCAGAGGGTCTCAAGGCCGGCGACCGCATCGGCATCATGCTGCGCAACTGCCGCCAGTGGCTGCTGCTGGAACAGGCCGCCCTCGGCCTCGGCATGGTGGTGGTGCCCCTGTACACCAACGACCGCGCCGAGAACGTCGCCTACATCGTCAACGATGCCGGGGTCAAGCTGCTG
>JALSIK010000337.1 GCA_026990045.1 Chromatiales bacterium
CCAGCAGGTCGGCCACCCGCAGGTCACCGCCGAAGGTGTCGATCTCGGCCCGCAGCACGTCGGTGACCACCACCAGGCGGTCGCGGCTGGGGAAGGCCGCGGATTCCGGCCCGGCGGGCACCGCGGCCCCGGCGGCCGGGGTGGCCGGGGTCTCCGGCGCCCGGGGCACCTCGTCGGGGGCGGCGGCCGGAGCCGCGGGGGTCTTCGCCGTGCCCGCCGCCGGCGCGGCCGGGGCGGGGGCCGGTGGCTTCAGGGCCGCCTGGTCCCGCATCCAGGCCTGCCAGATCATGAACAGGATCACCACCAGGGCGATGAACAGGAGCGGGCGCTGCTGCTCCATGCCTCAGACCGCCTTGCGCCGTGGAACCGGGGGCACGGGATCGTGGCCCGGCGGATGCCAGGGGTGGCAGCGCAGCAGCCGGCGCAGGGCCAGCCAGGTGCCGCGCAGGGCGCCGTGACGGCTCACCGCCTCCAGAGCGTACTCGGAGCAGGTGGGATGGAACCGGCACCGGGGCCCCAGCAGCGGGCTCACCGCGTAGCGATAGAACCGGATCAGGAGGATGAGGGCGGTGCGCATCGGCGTGCCAGTTGTTGCCACAGTCGTTCCAGTTGTTCGCTGAAGGCCTTGTTGTCCCTCGCGTCGGCGCCGGCGCGCACCAGTACCACGATGTCCAGACCGGCCAGCCGGTCGCCCTGGCGGCGGAAGCTTTCCCGCACCAGGCGCTTGACGCGGTTGCGCCGCACCGCCTTCGGGATCTGGCGCCGGGGCACCGCCAGCCCCAGCCGCGCATAGGGCCGGCCGTTGGGCCGGCTGAGCAGGGTCACGTCCCGACTGGAGACCTTGCAGGGCCGGTCGAAGACGTGGCGGAAGTCCGCCGCGGTGGTCAGCCGCCGGTGCCGCCCGAAGCGCCCGCTGGCCACGGGGCCGGTGCGGGGAGTCTCAGACGGACAGGCGCTTGCGGCCCTTCGCGCGGCGTGCGTTGAGGACCTTGCGGCCGGCACGGGTGCGCATGCGGGCGCGGAATCCGTGGGTCCGCTTGCGCCGGATGTTGCTGGGCTGAAATGTCCGCTTCATGACCGAAACCGCTCCAGTATATGCATGGGCATGGGCGCGCCGGCCGGGGGCCGGAAAAGGCGGCAAAGGGTATGCCAAGGCCGTCCGGGTGTCAACCGAGGGGGACCCGGGGCGGGGTGTGGATAACCGGCGCCGGGGGGGTTAGACTCAGCGGTTCGCGGTCCCCGCCGGCCGCGGTCCAAGCGTTTTCCGGTTTCCATCCGTCGTGTTTTCGGGTTGGGGGGAGAAGTGTCTCAGAGCGTCTGGGATCGGTGCCTTGATCGCCTCGAAGGGGAGCTCGAGCCCCAGCAGTTCAACATGTGGATCCGGCCGCTGCACGCGGTGGAGGAGCCGGACGGGTTGCGCCTGCTGGCGCCCAACCAGTTCGTCCTCGACCGGGTGAACCAGCAGTACCTGCCCCGCATCCACGAGCTCATGTCCCAGCTGGTGCCGGACGCGGGCCCCCGCATCCGGCTGGAGGTGGGCAGCCGGCGGGCGGGCGACGAGGCCGCCGTCGGCCGCCGCCGGGCGCCGGTGCGCAACAGCACCCTCAACCCCAACTTCACCTTCGACACCTTCGTCGAGGGCAAGTCCAACCAGCTGGCCAAGGCCGCCTCCATGCAGGTGGGCGAGAACCCGGGATCCACCTACAA
>JALSIK010000338.1 GCA_026990045.1 Chromatiales bacterium
CGAGCCGGTGGCGATGACGAAACGCCGCCCGGCGATGCGCCGCCCGCCCACCTCCACCTCCCGGGGCGAGACGAACCGCGCCGGCTCGCCCAGCAGCACCTCGCAGCCGTAGCCGCGGAAGCGTTCCGGGTCGTCGTGCTCCTGGATGCGGTGGATGACCGCGCGCACGCGCGCCATGACCCGGTCCAGCTCCACCGGTGACAGCGTGGCCTCCAGGCCCCACTGGCCCGCGCGCGCCACGGTGTGCGCCGCGCGGGCGGCGTGAATGAGCGTCTTGCTGGGCACGCAGCCCGTGTGCAGGCAGTCGCCGCCCAGCCGCTCGCTCCGCTCGATGAGCGTGACCGCCAGCCCGAGCTGCGCGGCCACGCTGGCCACCACCAAGCCCGCGGGCCCGCCGCCGATGATCACCAGGTCGCGCCGGCGGGACGGACTCACGGCGCCGTGCCTGCCTTCCCGCCCGCCGCGGGCAGGTCCACGCGGGCGCGGTAGATCTCGTAGGCGATGGGGGATTCGGGCTCGTAGCCGATGCGCCGGCGCCGGCTCTCCTCCAGCAGGTGGTAGCGCACCACCGCCTCGGCGGCCACGGCCGCGGGCGGCAAGGCGAGCCGGTAGGTGCGCGGCCGGCCCGGGGCCAGGCGCGTGTCCCGCAGGTCCACGATCACCGGCCGCCACAGGATGCGGCGGATGAGGGTGTGGCGCGCCTCGTCCAGGACGCGGCCGCGGCCGTCCAGGGCGCGCAGCACCACGGTCAGGTGGCGGTCCGGCGTGCCCGTGGGCAGGTAGTGGGCGGTGCCGGTGTTGGTGAGAGTGAGGACGGCCGCCCGGCCGCCACGGTCCACGACCAGCCTCGCCGTCAGCGCCCGCTTCACCATGGCCGGGTCGTGGCCGCCGCGCCACAGGTGGCGGCGCGTCCGGCGCACCGGCCCGCCTTCCACCAGCGGCCGCTCGGCCAATGGCATGTGGCACTCCACGCAGCCCAGCCCGGCGGGCGACGGCAGCACGGTCTCGCCCGAGCGGCCCCGCAGGCCGCCCTCGCGGCCGGCCCGGATCTCGGTCACGGTGCCGCACGGCGGCAGGCGCAGGAAGGTGTCCCAGCGCTCGCCGTCCACCACGTGGCAGCGCACGCACACCTGGTTGGGGTGGGCCATCCGGCGCACCGGGTGCGGCGCGGCGGTGTCGCCGTAGGGACCGAGCACGGCGCCCTGGCGCAGGTGACAGGCGGCACAGGTGACCCCCTCGTGCTGGAGGGCGGGATCGAAGTCCGGGTTGGGGCCCGGCGCGAGCACGGGCTCGAGCCCCTGGCGGTCGCGGAAGCCCAGCAGGCGCCGCGGCTGCTGGCGGTCGAGGGGCGTGTGGCAGTTGCGGCAGATCCAGGGCCGGTCCTCGAAGGCCCAGTCCACCTGGAAGTAGGGATCGGTCCAGGCCCGGCTGTGCATGGCCGTGCGCCACTCCCGGTAGAACGCCCGGTGGCAGGCGCCGCAGGTCTGCGCGCCCAGGTCGCCCAGCACGGCGGGCGCGCTCCGGGTGTCCACGGTTTCGGCGAAGCGATCGCTGACGACGAAAAAGGTCATGGGCCGTACCATCAACCAGGCGAGCCCGCCGGCCAGCAGCGCCAGGACGCCCCAGCCCGCCAGCCGCCGGCGGTTCATCCCCCGGGCCCCCGCGGCGGCCCGGCGCGCTCCCGGTCAGTGCTCAACGGGCAGGCCGCGGGCATTCCATTCCACCATGCCGCCCTTGACCACGTGCACGCGGGCGAAGCCGATGCGGGACAGGAGCCGGGCGGCCTTGACCGAGCGGCGGTGGGTGCGGCAGACGACCGCCACCGGGCGCTCCCTGGCCTCGGCCAGGCGCACCGTGTTGCCCGGCAGCTTGTCCAGGGGAATGTTGAGGGCACCGGCCACGTGGCCCAGCTTGCCGTGGAACTCCTCGGGCGCGCGCACGTCCAGCACCAGCAGGTCTTCGCCGGCGTCCAGCTTCCCCTTGAGCTCGTCCACGGTCATCATGGGCCCCTGCCGCAGGCGGGCGACGAAGCGCGGGAGGAAGGCCACCGCCGCCAGCAGGGCCAGGGCGATGAGCCCCTTCTGCATCAGGCCGCCGCCGCCGGCCAGGGCCTCGCGCCCGGCATAGCCCACCCAGGTGTAGGCCACGGCCCCCGGCAGCATGAAGACCCACGAGGCCAGCACGTAGTGCCAGAAGCGGATGCGGGTCAGGCCCAGGGCATAGTTGAGGAGGTTGAAGGGGAACAGCGGCACCAGGCGCACGAAGGCCACGAAGCGCCAGCCCTCCTTCTCCACCCCGTCCATGAGCTGCTGGACCCGGCCCCCGGTGCGCCGCGCCACCCAGTCCCCGGCCAGGTGGCGCGCCAGCAGGAAGGCCGCCGCCGCGCCCAGGGTGGCGCCGGTGAGGTTGTAGAGGGTGCCGGCCACGGGCCCGAACAGCGCGCCCCCGGCCAGGGTCAGCACCGAGCCGGGCAGGAACAGCACCGTGGCCACGGCATAGATGAGCATGAACAGGAGCGGCCCGGCCATGCCGGCCTGGTCCACCCAGGCCTGGACCGCGGCCGGGTCCAGCTCCTCGCGCCAGGCCGCGGCGGCGGCCACGCCGGCCACCAGCAGCGCCGCCAGCACCCAGCGCGACCAGCCGCGCCGTGCGACGGCGGCCGCCGGCGCGGTGGCGGTGGCCGGGTACCGTTGGGTTCGTTCTGCAGTGTTCATGGGCCGTAACTCCTGGAAATCGCTGGAACCGGGGTTTGCCTGCTCCGCCTCACTCCACCGCGGCATCCGGCCGCCCGCCGTCCCAGCGGCGGCGGTTGATGGCATAGCCGGTGATGCGCCCGGTGAAGGGCAGGGCCAGCATCCCCGGCAACCACGCCACCTGGCGGGGCGAGCGGTACTTGTGAATGCCGATGGTCATGGCCTCGTGCCCGGCCCGCGGCTGGTCGCGGTAGGTGCCGAACAGGCGGTCCCACCACGGCAGGTTGAAGCCGAAGTTGCTGTTGGCCTCGTCGTCCTCCACCGAGTGGTGCACCCGGTGCATGTCCGGGGTGACCACGAACCAGCGCAGCACCCGGTCCAGGCGGGGCGGGATGCGCACGTTGCCGTGGTTGAACATGGCGGTGGCGTTGAGCAGCACCTCGAAGATCACCACCGCCACCAGCGGCGGCCCCAGCAGGACGATGGCCGCGAACTTGATGCCCATGGACAGGATGATCTCCAGGGTGTGGAAGCGGGCGCCGGTGGTCACGTCGAAGTCCAGGTCGGCATGGTGGACCCGGTGCAGCCGCCACAGCACGGGCACGGCGTGCACCATCACGTGCTGGAGCCAGATGACGAAGTCCAGGATCACCACCGAGGCCGCCACCGCGAGCCAGCCCGGGACCTCCACCACGTTGAACAGTCCCCAACCCTGGCGCGCGGCGGCCGCGGCCATGCCCACCGCGGCGGCGGGAAACAGCAGCCGCAGCACCACGCTGTTGAGGACCACCAGGCCCAGGTTGTTGGCCCAGCGCACCGCCTTGGACACGGTGAGCGCGCGCCGTGGCGCCAGGATCTCCCACAGGGCCACCAGGCCCAGCGTGCCGAAGAAGAACCCCAGCCGGATGGCCGGCTCGTGGGCCATGATCCATTCGTTCATGGCTTTCCCCTCTCGTGGCCACCCGCCGGTGGCGCCGTGCTATACTCGAATCAATAACAACTATTCAATCGAATAGTTGAATAGTAGTTTAGCCGGAGACCGGGAGATGTCAACAGGAAGTTTCAAGCAGGACCTGTTCGCCCAGTTCGCCCGCGTGGGCAAGGCCCTGTCCAACGCCAACAGGCTGGAATTGCTGGAATTCCTGGCCCAGGGCGAGCGCAGCGTGGAGGCCCTGGCCAGGGTCTCGGGGCTGTCCGTGGCCAACACCTCCCAGCACCTCCAGCAGCTGCGCCAGGCGGGGCTGGTCACCTGCCGCAAGGAAGGGCTGCGGGTCTTCTACCGCCTCAGCGGCGACGACGTGGTGGCCCTGCTCGATGCCCTGCGCGCGGTGGCCGAGCGCCACCTGGCCGAGGTGGACAAGCTGGTGAACACTTACCTCACGGTCAAGGACAGCCTGGAGCCGGTACCGGCACAGGAGCTGCTGGAGCGGGCGCGCCAGGGCCTGGTGACGGTCATCGACGTGCGCCCGCCGGAGGAGTACGCCGCCGGCCACCTGCCGGGGGCGGTGAACATCCCCCTGGCGGAACTGGAACAGCGGCTGGACGAGCTGGACCCCGGCCAGGAGGTCGTGGCCTACTGCCGCGGACCCCACTGCGTGCTGGCCTTCGACGCGGTGGCCCGGCTGCGGGAGAAGGGACTGCGGGCGCGGCGGCTGGAAAACGGCTACCCGGAATGGAAGCTGGCCGGGCTGCCGGTGGAACAGGAGGGCCGGTGAGGCCACGGGTCCAAAAGATGACGCGGATCAACATTCCCCCGGCCGGACCCGGCTAGGCTGCGCGTCTCATTCCACCGACTCGACAGGAGGTCGCCATGAACATCCGCAAGGCAGTGGTCGTTTCCCTTTTCCTTTCCGCTCTCGGCACCGCCGGCCTGGCCCAGGCGGGCGAGGAGATCTACGGCTGGCAGCTCATGACGCCGCAGGAGCGGCAGGCATACCAAGAGAAGATGAAGGCCCTCAAGACGGAGGAGGAACGCAAGGCCTTTCTCCGCCAGCACCGCGAGGCCATGCACAAGCGCGCCGAGGCCCGGGGCGTCACCCTGCCCGGCATGAAGGACCCCGGCCACATGGAGCACCATCCACAGGGCTCCATGGGTGGCGGCATGGGCAAGGGGGGCGGCACGGGCAAGTGACGCCGCCGGTTTTCCGTTCCCGGCAAGGTTTCGGGGGACGGAGGACGGAAGACGGACGACAGAAAGGCCGTCTCACCCGAAATCGATGGGTCCTTCGTGCCTTTGCGTTGAAATTCAGACAACGTGGGGTGCGTCCGCCCCGCGGACGCACCCTAAGGAGCGGTGCGACGGCCGCGCCGCCGCACCCTGCCCGCGGCGGGATCAGTCGGGCTCGTAGCCCAGGTTGGGGGCCAGCCAGCGCTCCACCTCGGCCACGGGCATGCCCTTGCGCCGGGCGTAGTCTTCCACCTGGTCGCGGTTGATCTTGCCCACGCCGAAGTAGCGCGCCTCGGGGTGCATGAAGTACCAGCCGCACACCGAGGCCGCGGGCAGCATGGCCATGGACTCGGTGAGGTGGATGCGCGCCCGCTCGTCCACTTCGATGAGCCGCCACAGGGTGGGCTTCTCCGTGTGGTCGGGGCAGGCGGGATAACCCGGCGCCGGGCGGATGCCGCGGTACTGTTCCTTCACCAGGCGCACGTTGTCGAACTTCGGGTCGTCCAGCCCCGTGCGCGGGGTCCAGGGCCCCTCCTCCACCTGCCAGTCGACGTGGCGCACGCGGTCGTGCATGTGCTCGGCGAAGGCCTCGGCCAGGCGGTCGGCCAGGGCCTTGAGCATGATGGCGTGGTAATCGTCGTGGGCGGCCTCGAAGCGGGCCACGTGCTCGTCGATGCCCAGGCCGGCGGTCACCGCAAACACGCCGATGTAGTCGGCCAGGCCCGACTCCCGCGGCGCCACGAAGTCCGCCAGGCACTGGTTGGGCCGCCCCGGCGGCTTGCGGGTCTGCTGGCGCAGGTGGTGCAGCACGGCCTTCACCTCCGAGCGGGACTCGTCGGCATAGACCTCGATGTCGTCGTCGCCCACGGTGTTGGCGGGGAAGAAGCCGATGACGCCGCGCGCGTGCAGCCAGCGCTCGGTGATGATCCGGTCCAGCATGCGGTTGGCGTCGTCGTACAGCTCGCGCGCGTGCGGGCCCACCTTGGGATCGTCGAGGATGCCGGGCCAGCTCCCGGCCAGCTCCCAGGTCTTGAAAAAGGGCGTCCAGTCGATGTACGGGCGCAGGAACTCCAGCGGCATGTCGCAGAAGCCCTGGATCCCGAGGCGCCGCGGCACCGGCGGGGTGTAGGCCGACCAGTCGATGGGCGTCTTGTTGGCCCGGGCGTCCTCCAGCGTCAGCCAGTCGGTGCGCCGTTTCTTGCCCTGGTGCATTTCCCGCACCTGGGCGTACTCGGCCCGCAGCTTGCGGGTGAACTCCTCGCGCAGGTCGGGACTGATGAGGTTCTGGGCCACGCCCACCGCGCGCGAGGCGTCCTTGACGTAGACCGTGGGGGCGTTTTCGTAGTGGGGCTCGATCTTGACCGCCGTGTGCACCCGCGAGGTGGTGGCCCCGCCGATCATGAGCGGCACCCGGAAGCCCTGGCGCTGCATCTCCCTGGCCACGTGGGACATCTCCTCCAGCGACGGCGTGATGAGCCCCGACAGCCCGATGATGTCCGCCTGCTTCTCCCGCGCCTCCTCCAGGATGCGGTTGGCCGGCACCATCACGCCCAGGTCGATGACCTCGAAGTTGTTGCACTGGAGCACCACGCCGACGATGTTCTTGCCGATGTCGTGCACGTCGCCCTTGACCGTGGCCATGAGGATGCGGCCCTGGGCCTGGCTGTTCTCGTCCTTTTCCGCCTCGATGTAAGGGATGAGGTGGGCCACGGCCTTCTTCATCACCCGCGCGCTCTTGACCACCTGGGGCAGGAACATCTTGCCCGCGCCGAACAGGTCCCCCACGGTGTTCATCCCGTCCATGAGCGGGCCCTCGATGACCTGCAGCGGGTGGTCGTACTGCAGGCGCGCCTCCTCGGTGTCCTCCACCACCCAGGTATCGATGCCCTTGACCAGCGCATACTCCAGCCGCCTGGCGACCGGCCACGAGCGCCACTCCTCGTCCACCTTGTCGGCGCCGGTGGCGCCCTCGGCGCGGTACTTGTCGGCGATCTCCAGCAGGCGCTCGGTGGCATCGGGCCGGCGGTTGAGCACCACGTCCTCCACCCGCTCGCGCAGCTCGGGGGGCAGGTCGTCGTAGACCGCGAGCTGGCCGGCGTTGACGATGCCCATGTCCATGCCGGCGCGGATGGCGTGATACAGGAACACCGAGTGGATGGCCTCGCGCACCGCGTTGTTGCCGCGGAAGGAAAACGAGATGTTGGACACCCCGCCCGAGACCAGGACATGGGGCAGGGTGCGCTTGATCTCGCGCGTGGCCTCGATGAAGTCCACCCCGTAGTTGGCGTGCTCCTCGATGCCGGTGGCCACGGCGAAGATGTTGGGGTCGAAGATGATGTCCTCGGGCGGGAAGTCCAGTTTTTCCGTCAGCAGGCGGTAGGCCCGGGTGCAGATCTCCACCTTGCGCTGGCGGGTGTCGGCCTGGCCCTGCTCGTCGAAGGCCATGACGATGACCGCCGCGCCGTAGCGGCGCACCAGGCGCGCCTGCTCCAGGAACTTCTCCTCGCCCTCCTTGAGCGAGATGGAATTGACCACCCCCTTGCCCTGCACGCACTTGAGCCCGGCCTCCAGGATCTCCCACTTGGAGGAATCGATCATCACCGGCACCCGGGCGATGTCGGGCTCCGAGGCCACCAGGTTGAGGAACCTGGTCATGGCCTCGACGCCGTCGAGCAGTCCCTCGTCCATGTTGACGTCGATCATCTGGGCCCCGTTCTCCACCTGCTGGCGCGCCACCTCCAGCGCGGTGTCGTAGTCGCCCTCCAGGATCAGGCGCTTGAAGCGGGCCGAGCCGGTGACGTTGGTGCGCTCGCCCACGTTGACGAACAGCGAGTCCGGGCCGATGTTGAGGGGCTCCAGGCCGGCCAGGCGGGTGGTGTGGTCCCGGTCCGGGATGGCGCGCGGCGGATGCGGCGCCACCGCCTCGGCGATGGCGCGGATGTGTTCCGGGGTGGTGCCGCAGCAGCCGCCCACGATGTTGAGAAAACCGGACCGGGCCCACTCGCCGATCTCCGCCGCCATGGCCCCGGGCGACTCGTCGTACTCGCCGAACTCGTTGGGCAGGCCGGCGTTGGGATGGGCGTTGACGGCGCAGTCGCAGATCCCGGCCAGCTCCTCCACGTACTGGCGCAGCTCCTTCGCCCCCAGGGCGCAGTTGAGCCCGAAGCTCACCGGCCCGATGTGCCGCAGCGAGTTCCAGAACGCCTCCGCGGTCTGGCCCGAGAGGGTGCGCCCGGAGGCATCGGTGATGGTGCCGGAGATGATCACCGGCAGGCGGCGGCCGCTGCGGGCGAAGTACTCGTCGATGGCGAACAGGGCGGCCTTGGCGTTGAGGGTGTCGAACACCGTCTCCACCATGACGATGTCCACCCCGCCCTCCACCAGCCCGCGCAGGGCCTCGCCGTAGGCCGCCCGCAGCTCGTCGAAGGTGATGTTGCGGTAGCCCGGGTTGTTGACGTCGGGTGAGATGGAAGCGGTGCGGTTGGTGGGCCCCAGCACCCCGGCCACGAAGCGCGGCCGCGACGGGTCCCGCGCGGTGGCCGCGTCGGCGGCCTCCCGCGCGATGCGGGCCGCGGCCAGGTTCAGTTCGTGCACCAGGTGCTCCAGGCCGTAGTCGGCCTGGGAGATGGCCGTGGCGTTGAAGGTGTTGGTCTCGACGATGTCGGCCCCCGCCTCCAGGTAGGCGGCGTGGATGTCGCGGATGATGTCGGGCCGGGTCAGGCACAGCAGGTCGTTGTTGCCCTTGAGGTCCGAGGGGTGATCAGCGAAGCGCTCGCCCCGGTAGTCGGCCTCCCCCAGGCCGTAGCCCTGGATCATGGTGCCCATGGCCCCGTCGAGGATGAGGATGCGCTGGCGCAGGCAATCGTCGAAGGTGGACATCCCAGGCCCTGGAGGGGTTGCGGAAGGGCCGGGATTTTAGCATGCTTGAACCGGGTTCAGGCCAAGAAGGCCGTCGCCGGGCACCGGGGGCCCCATGCATCTACGCCTCATCCTGCTCTGTCTGCCGGTACTGGTGTCGGCCCCGGGGGGTGCGGGCGCGGATGCCACGCTCGTTCTCAAGGGCGGCGGCGAAGCCCCCATGGTCACGCTCCAGGTGCGGGACGGCATGGCCCGCATGCAGGCCCTGGGCAGCCGCGATTACGTGGTGTTCGACGCCGCCCGCAACCTGCTGTTCCTGGTGGAACCCGGGCGGTCCCGCTACATCGAGGTGGACGAGGCCTCCCTGGTCCGCACGGCGCGCGCCCTGGCCGCCCATCGCGAGGTCATGAAGCAGCAGATCCTGCGCCTGCCCCAGGAACAACGTGCCCGGGCCCTGGCCGAAATGGGCCTGGATGACGTGGAACTGGAGATCCGGCCCGGTGCCACGCGCGAGGTGGGCGGGGTGCGGTGCCGCGACCACGAAGTGCGGCGTGGTGGCGAGGTGCTGGGAGGGGCCTGCATGGCCAGCGCCCGGGACCTGGGACTCTCGCCCCGGGACTTCCGGGCCCTGAGCGGAATGCGGGCGATGCTGCGCCGGATGTCCGCACTCGAGGGGCCCCAGGCCATGGACCCGGTGCTGCTGGTGGAGGGTGGCGTCCCCGTCTCCGGCCACGATGCCGTCCGCGGCGAGAGCTTCGAACTCCAGTCCCTCAGCACCCGGCCGATCAACCCCGCCCTGTTCACCGAGTACACCCGCTACCGGCGCCAGCGCATGGCCGACGCGCTGCCCCCGGACCCCTGCTGACATCAATCCAGGGACCGTAGCCCGGGTGCAGACGCGTAGGCCAGCTTGAGCGTAGCGAAAGCCGACGCCGTGGTTCCGGCGGCATCGCTGCGCGGTGCCGCCCTACGGCGCTGGCTGCCGGCAAGCTCGATTTCTCCAGAATCAATCCGCATGTCACCACCTAACCCACTCGAAATTCAAAGAGCCGTTTTTTCAGCCGAGGGCGTTCCTCAGCAGCACCAGGGTCTCGCGGTACAGCAGCATGATGCCGGCCGCCATGAGCAGCAGCCCGAACATGGTGGCGGTGCGCCCGTGGATGCGCGGCACGGTGAAAGGAAACCGCTTCATGCCGCCCGGTGGCAGCTTGGCCGAGGCGAACACCCGGTAGCCGAACCAGAACGCCACCAGCAGGGGCAGGATGCGCCACAGGCTGTAGGCCAGGGTGGCCAGGAACCGCTTCTGCTCCGCCAGGCGGGCGTAGGCCACGGCATCGGCGGCCCCGCCGCGGGTGATGGCCCAGTCGATGAGCGGGCCGATGGCCAGCCCCGCCAGCACGTAGAGCGCCACCGCCAGCAGCAGGTTGGTGCGCAGGCGGCGATCGCCGGGGACCATCTCGGGCTGCTGGCGTCCTCCGGGAATGCGGGCCATGGCGAGGCCGGGACCTCAGAGGGCGTCGAGCCAGCGCTTGAGCTCGCGCGCCTCGCGCTGGAGGAAGGCCCGGTCGCGGTAGGCGTTGGTGATGAGCGCGATTCCCTGGCCGCGCGCCAGCAGGTGCAGGGCGAGCTGGCGGGCGTCGCGGGCCCGGCCCAGGGCCTTGAGCTGGCGCTCCAGCCACGCGCGGACCACCTCGAACATGCGCGCGGCGTCGGACTGCAGGGCATGGCGCAGCTTGGCCAGCTCGGTGCACAGGGACCCCATGGGGCAGCCGTACTGGGCGATGTGCTCCTGCTCGGCGGTGAGCATGTCCACGTAACGCCGCAGCCGGTCGCGCGGGTCCGCCAGCTCCGCCTCCCACGCCGCCAGCGTCTCGGCCAGGTGGTGCGCGCGCTGGTCGATGACCGCGGCCAGGATCTCGTCCTTGGTCTTGAAGTAATAATAAAAGTTGCCGCGCGGGATGCCGGCGGCGTCGGCGATGTCCGAGAACGAGGTGTGCACGTAGCCCTGGCGGTAGAACAGGTCGTCCGCCGCGGCCACGATCTTCTGCCGGTTGATGTCGCCCTTGCCCATACGGCCTTCCAGCCTCCAAGTCAGCCGGCGGTCTTCCGGACCGCCGGCTGACAGGCTACCGCGCTTTGCCGGCCTTGCAAAGGGCGCCGGGATCAGGCTGCGGCCCGGACCATGCGGGCCGGCCGTGCCCCTCAGGCCTTGCGGACGATGAAGCGGAACTCGCCGCCGGAGGCGGCCGCCTCCTCCAGCACGTTCCCGGTCTGGGCGCAGAAGGCCTCCACGTCCTTGAGCGACCCGGGATCGGTGGCCAGCAGCCGGACCCGGGCCCCGGCCGCCTGGCCGGCCAGAACCTTTTTCAGCTTGAGGATGGGCAGGGGGCAGTTGAGCCCGCGGGTGTCCAGTTCCAGCGGCTCGGCGCCGGCGGCGGAAAAGGCGGTCTGGGTCATGATGGTCCTCCCGTCGGTCGTGACAAGATATATGTCAGACGTATGTCTGACACTGCACCAAGATTAGACGACCATCTGAGTTTGTCAAGGGCGGGACCGGCGCAGGTGCCGGGCGGCGCTCAGCACTGCTCCCAGGGCAGCCCCTCGAAGCGCCAGCCGCCCAGGCTGGAGCGGTGGTGGTGCTCGTCCAGCTCGCCCTCGAAGCCCTCGGCCACGTTGTACACCTCGTGGAAACCCTGGCGCAGCAGTTCCTCGCCCGCCTCCAGCGAGCGCTTGCCGCTGCGGCAGATGAGGATCACCGGCACGTTGCGCCCGCCCTCGCGGTGGTCGAGCCCGCCCAGGATGAGCTTGCGCACCTCCACCGCGAAATGGGGATTGATGGTCCAGTCGGGCTCGTCGATCCAGGGGATGTTGATGGCCCCCACGGGATGGCCGATGAACAGGAACTCCATGTGCGAGCGCACGTCCACCAGCACCGCGCGCGGGTCGTCCTGGAGGAGCTGCCAGGCCTCCCGGGGATGAAGGGTGATCACGCCGGCCATGCCGCACCTCGGGGCGGGGACGAGACCCCAAGCATAGCAGGCCGGACCGGGCCCGGCAGGCGGCGGCGGAACTTCAGTCGCCCTCGCGGGGAGTGACCCGGAGGATCACCCCGTCCACGCCCGTGACCTCCACCCGGGTGCCGGCGGGGACGTCCGGCCCCTCCACCTTCCAGGT
>JALSIK010000339.1 GCA_026990045.1 Chromatiales bacterium
GAGTCCCCCGGGATGGCCCGGGGGCGGGATAAATTCATCCGCCTTTTCAAAAAGTTGGGGTGGGACCGTGGCGGGCCGTGCCCTTGAAAAGCGCGGGCTTCGCCATTACAATTGCCACCAGCTGATGCGGGGTGGAGCAGTCCGGTAGCTCGTCGGGCTCATAACCCGAAGGTCGTAGGTTCAAATCCTGCCCCCGCTACCAACGCGCGTCTGCCAAGACCCCGTTAAAAGCGGGGTTTTTTGTTTGAGCCGGGGCCGGCGGATGCAGGCAGGGCCGGGGCGCAGGAAGCGGCCCGTGATTTGGCGGGCGTCCCGCGCGATGCTATGCTTCGCGGGATGCATGTTGATGGTGGGCCGCGTGGCCCATTTTTTGTTTGGGACGGCGGCCCATGAGCCGGGTGGCGGAACAGGTCACGGTCCTCATCGAACCGGCGGTGGCGGCGCTGGGCTACGAGCTGCTGGGCGTCGAATACCTGCCGCAGGGGCGCCACTCGCTGCTGCGCGTGTACATCGATGCCGAGGACGGTATCACCCTGGACGACTGCGAGCGCGTCAGCCACCAGGTGAGCGGCATCCTCGACGTGGAGGACCCGGTCCGCGGCCACTACCGGCTGGAGGTGTCCTCGCCGGGGCTGGACCGGCCGCTGTTCCGGCCCGCCCACTACGCGCGGGCGCTGGGCCGGCGGGTGCGCCTGCGGCTGCGCGAGCCGGTGGCCGGCCGGCGCCGGCTGGCCGGGCGGCTGGAACGGCTGGAAGGCGATACCGTGTGGCTGCGCGAGGACGACGGCACCGAGCACGGGGTGCCGCTGGCGGCGGTGGAAAAGGCCAACCTGGTCTACGAGGGGTCGCCCGAGGAGGAAGGGCATGGGACAACCGGCGGCGGTCGCCGCCGAGGTGAGAGTACGTCTGGATGATGAACAAAGAGATACTGCTGGTCGTCGATGCCGTCTCGGCCGAGAAGGGCGTGGACAAGGACACCATCTTCGAGGCCATCGAGGCGGCGCTGGCGACGGCGACCAAGAAGCGCTATCCCAACGATATCGAGGTGCGCGTGGCCATCGACCGCGAGAGCGGCGACTACGAGACCTTCCGCCGCTGGCAGGTGGTGGAGGACGACGCCCTCGAGCACCCGGACCACGAGATCACGCTGAGCGCGGCCCGCCTCGAGCACCCGGACATCCAGGTGGGCGACTACGTGGAGGAGCCCATCGAGTCGGTGGAATTCGGCCGCATCGCGGCCCAGACCGCCAAGCAGGTCATCGTGCAGAAGGTGCGCGAGGCCGAGCGGGCCAAGATCGTGGAGCAGTACCGCGACCGGGTGGGCGAGCTGGTGATGGGTATCGTCAAGCGGGTGGAGCGCGGCAACGTGTACCTGGACCTGGGCGGCAACGCCGAGGCCTTCGTCCCGCGCGAGGAGATGATCCCGCGCGAGTCGGTGCGCCCGGGTGACCGCCTGCGCGGCTACCTCAAGGAAGTGCGCGAGGAGCCGCGCGGGCCGCAGCTGTTCGTGTCCCGTACCGATCCGCGGTTTCTCATTGAGCTGTTCAAGATCGAGGTGCCGGAGATCGGCGAGGGACTCATCGAGATCGTGGCCGCGGCGCGAGACCCGGGCTCGCGGGCCAAGATCGCCGTGCGCAGCCACGAGCCGCGCATCGACCCGGTGGGGGCGTGCGTGGGCATGCGTGGGTCGCGCGTGCAGGCGGTGTCCAACGAGCTGGCGGGCGAGCGCATCGACATCGTGCTGTGGGACGACAACCCGGCCCAGTTCGTGCTCAATGCCCTGGCCCCGGCCGAGGCCCTGTCCATCGTGGTGGATGAGGACTCGCACGCCATGGACGTGGCGGTGGCCGAGGAGCAGCTCTCGCAGGCCATCGGCCGCGGCGGCCAGAACGTGCGCCTGGCGAGCCAGCTCACGGGCTGGCAGATCAACGTCATGAGCGAAGAGGAGGCCGAGAAGAAGATCGAGGCCGAGGCCGAGGAGCTGCAGAAGATGTTCATGGAGCAGCTCGACGTGGACGAGGAGGTGGCGGCGATCCTGGTGCAGGAAGGCTTTTCCACCATCGAGGAAGTGGCCTACGTGCCCAAGGAGGAGCTGCTGGCCATCGAGGAGTTCGACGAGGGCATCGTCGACGAGCTGCGCGGCCGGGCCAAGGACGTGCTGTTGACCAAGGCCATCAGCACCGAGGCCAGGCGTGCCGGCGCCCAGCCGGCCGAGGACCTGCTCGGCATGGAGGGCATGGACGAGGACCTGGCCTACGAGCTGGCGGCCCGGGGCATCCGCACCATGGAGGACCTGGCCGAGCAGTCGGTGGACGACCTGATGGAGATCGAAGACATGGACGAGGAGCGTGCCGGCCGGCTCATCATGGCCGCGCGCGCGCCGTGGTTCGAAGAGGAAGAGGCCGCGGAGGCCGCGGTCCAGCGGGCCCAACCGGGTGAGTGAGCAGGCAGAGTCTGGAGCAAGCATGGCAGAGGTCACCGTAAGGCAGTTCGCCGAGGTCGTCGGCATCGACGTGGAGCGCCTGCTGGAACAGCTGAACGAGGCGGGCGTCAAGGTCTCGGGTGCCGACGCCACCATCAGCGACGAGCAGAAGATGGAACTGCTCGGCTACCTGCGCTCCAAGCGAGGAAATGCCGCGCAGGCAGCGGCGGAACCGGCCAAGATCACGCTCAAGCGCAAGAGCACAACGGCGATCAAGCAGACCGGCTCCCACGGCAAGGGGCGCACGGTGACGGTGGAGGTGCGCAAGAAGCGCACCTACGTCAAGCGCGCCGTGATCATGGAGGAGGAGGCCAAGCGCCTGGAGCAGGAAAAGGCCGAGCGCGAGGCCCGCGAGCGCGAGCTGGAGGCCAAGCGCAAGGCCGAGGAAGAGGCGCGCAAGGCGGCCGAGGAGGAGGCCCGGCGCAAGGCCGAGGAGGAGCAGCGCAGGCAGGCCGAGGCCGAGCGCGAGAAGGCCGAGCGGGAGGCCGCCGAGGCGGCGCGCAAGCAGGCCGAGCAGGCCCAGCTGGCGGAGAAGAAGCAGGAGCGCGCCAAGGGCAAGAAGCGGCCCGCGGAGGAGCGCAGCACCCGCTACGGGCGCGCCGAGCTGCACGTGGCGGCGGACAAGTCCGGCCGCCGGCGCAAGCGCGCCCGCGTCGGCGCGGTGCGCTCGTCCACCGCCGGCCAGCACGGCTTCACCGCCCCCACCCAGCCCATCGTGCGCGAGGTCCCCATTCCCGAGACCATCACCGTGGCCGACCTGGCGCAGAAGATGGCGGTCAAGGCGGCCGAGGTCATCAAGGTTCTCATGCAGATGGGCACCATGGTCACCATCAACCAGGTCCTGGACCAGGAGACCGCCGCCATCGTGGTGGAGGAGATGGGCCACAAGGCCAGGCTGCTCAAGGAGAACGCCATCGAGGAGGCCCTGGTCCAGGAGGCCGAGGAGGGCGAGGCCCTGCCGCGGGCGCCGGTGGTCACCATCATGGGCCACGTGGACCACGGCAAGACCTCGCTGCTGGACTACATCCGCAAGAGCCAGGTGGCCGCGGGCGAGGCCGGCGGCATCACCCAGCACATCGGCGCCTACCGGGTCAACACGCCCAACGGCGACATTACCTTCCTCGACACCCCGGGCCACGAGGCCTTCACCGCCATGCGCGCGCGGGGGGCCAAGGTCACCGACATCGTGGTGCTGGTGGTGGCCGCCGACGACGGCGTCATGCCGCAGACGCGCGAGGCCATCCAGCATGCCCGCGCCGCCGGCGTGCCGCTCATCGTGGCCATCAACAAGATCGACAAGCCCGAGGCGGACATCGACCGCGTCAAGCAGGCCCTGGCCCAGGAGGAGGTCATCCCCGAGGACTGGGGCGGCGACACCATCTTCGTGCCGGTCTCGGCCAAGACCGGCGAGGGCGTGGACCAGCTGCTGGAGGCCATCTCCCTGCAGGCCGAGATCCTGGAGCTCAAGGCCGGGGCCGAGGGACCGGCGCGCGGCGTCATCATCGAGTCGCGCCTGGACAAGGGCCGCGGCCCGGTGGCCACCATGCTGGTGCAGAAGGGCACCCTGAAGAAGGGCGACATCCTCCTGGCCGGGGTGGAGTTCGGCCGCGTGCGTGCCCTCGTCGACGACCAGGGCAAGCCGGTGAACGAGGCCGGGCCGTCGGTGCCGGTGGAGGTGCTGGGCCTGTCGGGCACGCCCAACGCCGGCGACGAGGCGGTGGTGGTGCCCGACGAGCGCAAGGCGCGCGAGATCGCCGATTTCCGCCAGGAGAAGCTGCGCGACATGAAGCTGGCGCGCCAGCAGGCGGCCAAGCTGGAGAACATGTTCTCGCAGATGCAGGAGGGCGAGGCCAAGGCGCTCAACATCGTGCTCAAGGGCGACGTGCAGGGCTCGGTGGAGGCCATCTCCGACGCGCTGGAGAAGCTGTCCACCGACGAGGTGCAGGTCAAGATCGTCTCGGCCGGCGTCGGCGGCATCACCACCTCCGATGTCAACCTGGCGGTGGCCTCCAGCGCCGTCATCATCGGCTTCAACGTCCGCGCCGACGCCGCGGCCAAGCGCCTCATCGACGAGGAAGGCGTGGAGCTGCGCTACTACAGCGTGATCTACGACCTCATTGACGACGTCAAGCAGGCCATGACCGGCATGCTGGCGCCGGAGTTCAAGGAGGAGATCATCGGCCTGGCCGAGGTGCGCGACGTGTTCCGCTCGCCCAAGTTCGGGGCCATCGCCGGCTGCATGGTGGTGGAAGGCGTGGTCAAGCGCAACAACCCCATCCGCGTCCTGCGTGACAACGTGGTCATCTTCGAGGGCGAGCTGGAGTCGCTGCGCCGCTTCAAGGAGGACGTCAACGAGGTCAAGCAGGGCCTGGAGTGCGGCATCGGCGTCAAGAACTACAACGACGTCAAGGTGGGCGACCAGATCGAGGTCTACGAGCGCGTCGAGGTCAAGCGCGAGCTCTGAGCGCGCACCGCCTCACCGCGGCCGCCGCGCCGCCGGGGGACTGCAACCATGCCACGCGAATTTCCCAGGACCCGCCGGGTGGGCGAGCAGATGCAGCGCGAGCTGGCCCGGCTCATCCAGCGCGAGATCCGCGACCCGCGCCTGGGGCTGGTCACCGTCTCCGGGGTCGAGGTCTCACGCGACCTGTCCGTGGCCAGGGTCTACGTCTCCACCCTGGGCGGCGCCGCCGACGCGGAGCAGACCCTGGCCGTGCTGCAGCGGGCGGCGGGATTCCTGCGCGGCGAGCTGGGCCGGTGCATGAAGCTGCGCACGGTGCCCGAGCTGCGCTTCCGCTACGACGATTCCATCGAACGGGGCAACCGCGTCAGCCGCCTCATCGACGCGGCGGTCTCGGGTGACAAGGACAACGAGAAGGACTGAACCGAACGTGGGACGCAAACGTGCACGCGGGCGCCGCATCGACGGCATCCTGCTCCTGGACAAGCCGGTGGGCATCACCTCCAACGCCGCCCTGCAGCAGGTCAAGCGCCTGTACCGGGCGCGCAAGGCCGGGCACACCGGCAGCCTCGATCCCCAGGCCTCGGGCCTGCTCCCCATCTGCCTGGGCGAGGCCACCAAGCTGTCGGGCTTCCTGCTGGACGCCGACAAGCGCTACGAGGGCACCTGCAGGCTGGGGGTGCGCACCACCACCGCCGACGCCGAGGGCGAGGTGGTGGAGACCCGGCCGGTACCGCCGCTGTCCGAGGAGCGGGTGCGCGAGGTCCTGGCCCGCTTCACCGGCGAGATCCAGCAGGTCCCGCCCATGCACTCGGCGGTCAAGGTCAACGGCCAGCCTCTGTACAAGCTGGCCCACCAGGGCCTGGAGGTGGAGCGCAAGCCGCGTACCGTGACCATCTACGAGCTGGAGCTCACCCGGCTCGCGGGCGACGAGCTGGACCTCCGCATGCGCTGCTCCAAGGGCACCTATGTCCGTACCCTGGCCGAGGAAATCGGCGAGGTCCTGGGCTGCGGGGCCCACCTGGCGGCCCTGCGTCGCACCGCGGTGGGGCCCTTCGACGTGGCCGACGCCGTCCCCCTGGCCGAGCTGGAGCGGCTGGCGGAGGGGGGCGGACTGGAGGCCCTGGACGCCCGCCTCCTGCCCATGGAGGCGGCCCTGGCTGACTGGCCGGCGGTGACGCTCACGGCCAACAGCGCCTACTACCTGCGCCAGGGGCAGCCGGTGCTGGTGCCCCAGGCCCCCACCAGCGGCTGGGTGCGCCTGTTCGGGGAGGACCAGGGCTTCCTCGGGGTGGGCCAGGTGCTGGACGACGGCCGCATCGCGCCCCGGCGGCTGGTGGGCGGGGCCGCCTGAGGCCGGATTTCCCTTGTCTGGCCCGGGGCCCCGAAGGTAAAATACGCGCCTTTCCAGAGGCGGAATTTTTCAGGTTGAATCAGGAGTTGGAAGGCATGTCACTCAGTGCCGAGCAGAAGGCCAAGATCGTCAGCGAATACCAGCGCGGGAGCGCGGACACCGGCTCGCCCGAGGTCCAGATCGCCCTGCTGTCCGCACGCATCGATGACCTTTCCGAACATTTCAAGCAGCACAAGAAGGACTTCCATTCGCGGCGCGGCCTGCTGCGCATGGTGAGCCAGCGCCGCAAGCTGCTGGACTATCTGAAAAAGAAGGACGTGCAGCGGTATCGCGACATCATCGCGCGCCTCGGCCTGCGCAAGTAAGTCACCCCGCGCGAGAGGACAGCCATGACCCCCGTAGTGAAGACGCTGCCCTACGGCAGCAAGACCCTGCGCCTGGAGACGGGCGAGATTGCCAAGCAGGCCACCGGTGCCGTGATGGTGCACCTGGGCGACACCAGCGTGCTGGTGACCGTGGTGGCGGACAAGAACCCGGTGGAGGGGCGCGATTTCTTCCCCCTCACGGTCAACTACCAGGAGCGCACCTACGCCTCCGGCCGCATCCCCGGCGGATTCCTGAGGCGCGAAGGACGCCCCTCCGAGAACGAGACCCTCACCTCCCGCCTCATCGACCGCCCCATCCGCCCGCTGTTTCCCGAAGGTTTCACCAACGAGGTCCAGATCATCGCCACCGTGATGTCGCTGGATCCCGAGGTGCAGCCCGACATCCCGGCCATGATCGGCGCCTCCGCCGCGCTGGCGGTCTCCGGCGTGCCCTTCAACGGCCCCATCGGCGCCGCCCGGGTGGGCTACCGCGACGGCCAGTACCTGCTCAACCCCTCGCCGGACGAGCTGGAAACCTCCGACCTGGACCTGGTGGTGGCCGGGACCCAATCCGCCGTGCTCATGGTGGAGTCCGAGGCCCGGGAGCTGCCGGAGTCGGTGATGCTGGACGCGGTCATGTTCGGCCACGAGCAGATGCAGGCCGTGATCCAGGCCATCCGCGAGTTCGCCGCCGAGGCCGGCACCCGGCCCTGGGAGTGGCAGCCGCCGCAACGCGACGAGGCCCTGGACGCCGCCGTGGCCGAGGCCGGCGAGGCCCTGCTGCGCGAGGGCTACACCATCCGCGAGAAGCTCAAGCGCTACGAGCGCCTGGGCGAGATCCGGCGCGAGATCGTGGCCCGGCTGGTGCCCGAGGACGGCTCCGGCCAGTGGACCGAGGACGAGGTCCGCGCCGCCATCGAGCACCTGGAGAAGAAGATCGTGCGCGGCGAGATCCTGGACGGCAAGCCGCGCATCGACGGCCGCGACCACAAGACGGTGCGGCCCATCACGGTCAAGGTGGGCGTGCTGCCGCGCACCCACGGCTCGGCCCTGTTCACCCGCGGCGAGACCCAGGCCCTGGTGGTCACCACCCTGGGCACCGAGCGCGACGCCCAGATCATCGACGCCCTGGAGGGGTCCTACCGCCAGCCCTTCATGCTGCACTACAACTTCCCGCCCTACTGCGTCGGCGAGATCGGCATGGTGGGCAGCCCCAAGCGGCGCGAGATCGGCCACGGCCGCCTCGCCAAGCGCGGCATCATGGCGGTGATGCCCAGCCTCGACGAGTTCCCCTACACCATCCGCGTGGTGTCCGAGATCACCGAGTCCAACGGCTCCTCCTCCATGGCCACGGTGTGCGGCACCTCGCTGTCGCTCATGGACGCCGGCGTGCCCATCAAGGCCCCGGTGGCGGGCATCGCCATGGGCCTGGTGAAGGAGGGCGACCGCTTCGCGGTGCTGTCCGACATCATGGGCGACGAGGACCACCTGGGCGACATGGACTTCAAGGTGGCCGGCACCGAGCAGGGCGTCAACGCCCTGCAGATGGACATCAAGATCGACGGCATCACCCGCGAGATCATGGAGACCGCCCTGGCCCAGGCGCGCGAGGGGCGCCTGTTCATCCTGGGCGAGATGAACAAGGTGATCAGCGAGCCGCGCAAGGAGATGTCGGAGCACGCGCCGCGCTACATCACCATCAAGATCAACCCGGAGAAGATCCGCGACGTCATCGGCAAGGGTGGCGCCACCATCCGCTCCATCACCGAGCAGACCGGCACCGCCATCGACATCTCCGACGACGGCCTGGTGAAGATCGCCTCCAGCGACCTGGCCGCGGCCGAGGAGGCCCGGCGCCAGATCGAGCTGCTCACCGCCGACGTGGAAGTGGGCCGGGTCTACGAGGGTCGCGTGGCCAAGCTCATGGACTTCGGCGCCTTCGTCACCATCCTGCCGGGCAAGGACGGGCTGGTGCACGTGTCCCAGATCAGCGACGAGCGGGTGGAGAACGTGGCCGACAAGCTCACCGAGGGCGAGGTGGTCAAGGTCAAGGTCCTGGAGATCGACAAGCAGGGCCGCATCCGCCTGTCCATGAAGGCGGTCAGCCAGTAGGTCCTCCACCCGTTTCCTGCATGGAAGGGGGCCGGCCGGCCCCTTTTTCATTGCGCGCGCCGTCCCGCCCGGTGCGTTCGCGGGGCGCACGCAACCTGCCACCCGCCGTCATCTGATATCCTGGCATCCATGCCCCGTTCGCTGTACCGGATCTACCGGCGCCTGTATGCCTGCCACGGGCCCCAGCACTGGTGGCCGGGCGACACCCGCTTCGAGATCATGGTGGGCGCGGTGCTGACCCAGAACGCCGCCTGGACCAACGTGGAGCGGGCCATCGCCAACCTGCGCACCCGCGGCGCCCTCACGCCCGAGGCCATCGTCGCCGCCCATCCCCGCCGCCTGGCGGCGTGGCTGCGTCCCTCGGGTTACTTCAACGTCAAGGCCAGGAGGCTGCGCGCCCTGTGCCGCTGGATCATCGACGAGGGCGGCCTGCGCCGCCTGGCCCGCCGCGACACCGAGACCCTGCGCCGGGACCTGCTGGCAGTGCACGGCATCGGGCCGGAGACCGCGGACGACATCCTGCTCTACGCCTTCGACCGGCCGGTGTTCGTCATCGATGCCTACACCCGGCGCCTGTTCCGGCGCCTGGGGCTCATCGACGGGAACGAGGACTACGAGACCCTGCGGGCCCTGTTCGAGCGCGGCCTGGCCCGGTGCCGGGACAAGGTGGCCCTGTTCAACGAGTATCACGCCCTCATCGTCCGGCATGCCAAGGAGATCTGCCGGGTGCGGCCGCGCTGCGGCCACTGCTGCCTGGCACGGAGCTGCCCGGTCGGGGACCAGAGGACAGAGGACAGGGGACAGTGCGCGTAGGGCGGCACCGCGAAGCGATGCCGCCGCCCGTTTTCCGAGGAGGAAGGGGACGAACGCCCGCACGAAACAGGCCGGCGTATGCCGGCCTGTTTCTACAATCCAGCATCGGGCGTTCAGCCCGCCTTGCGCATCTGGTGCTTGGAGCGCAGGGTGTGGGGCTTGAG
Organism: Chromatiales bacterium; assembly: GCA_026990045.1. Lineage (GTDB taxonomy): Bacteria > Pseudomonadota > Gammaproteobacteria > CAMYNG01 > CAMYNG01 > JALUTW01. Next base: position 9,752 of record JALSIK010000339.1, read on the forward strand.
GCACTTGGGCAGGTCGATGAACTCGCCCAGCAGCACCACCACCTTGGGCACCTCGCTGTTGACCAGCTCCAGGAGCTGATCCTGGATCTTCTTGTCCTCCAGCTCGTCGGTGAGCCCGTTGATGATGTAGACCCCGAAGTGCTTGGAGTTGAGCACGTGGGTGAGCACGTCCTCCAGCGTCTGGGTACGGGGAATGGTGATGTGAGCGGCGCCGATGCGGTGCATGCCGCGGCCCGGCTCCCAGGAATAGAAGGCCTTGTTGGAGAAGCGGGTGATCTGGACGAACAGTTCCTGGACCCTGGAAACGTCGTAAGTTTCCATGGAAATGATGCGGAATTCCGCATCCAGCATCTGGTCCAGCTGGTCCAGGTAGTTCAACTTCTTCTTCCCCATGCCCTCGTTATCGGACATTCCAATCATAGCTCCAGGGAGCAGGGGGCGCAAAAGCCTTTTGGCGGCCCGAAACGTGAATCCGTTCATGTTTTCAGCACGGTGGTGGGGAAAACCGATGAAAACGATGTGAAAAACCCGGATCAGGGCGTCCCCGCGCAGCGGGTCCGGTTGCGGCCGGCCTCCTTGGCCTCGTACAGGGCTTCGTCGGCCCGCTTGAACAGGGCGGTGGCGTCGTCTCCGGGGCGCAGGCTGGCCACGCCTAGGCTGGCGGTGACCGGGATTTCCACGCCCTCCCAGGCCACCGGCTCGCGCATCACTGCCTCGCGGATGCGCTCGGCGGCGCGGCAGGCCCCGGCGCGGTCGGTGGCCGCCAGCAGGAGGATGAACTCCTCGCCCCCGTAGCGGAACACCAGGTCGCAGCCGCGTACCTCGTCCTGGATGCGCCGGGCCAGCTCGGCCAGCACGGCGTCGCCCGCGGCGTGGCCCCAGGTGTCGTTGATCTCCTTGAAGTGGTCCAGGTCGAGGATGACCAGCGACAGGGGCGTGCCGTGGCGGTGGGCCAGTTCCACCTCGCGGGGCAGGGCGCTCTCCAGCGCGGCCCGGTTGCAGACCCCGGTGAGGGGGTCGTGGCGGGCCGCCTGCCGGGCCCGGCGGTAGAGCAGGGCGTTGCGCAGGGGATAGACCAGGTAGCAGAGCAGGGCCTCGAGGTTGGCCAGCTGCTCTTCGCCGAACCGCTGGCGGCCGTAGAAGGTGAGCACTCCCAGGTCCTCGTCGCCCAGGCGCAGCTCGTAGCGGCAGCTGTGGCGGGCCAGGGCACCGAACTCGTGGGCCAGGCCCTCGGCGGGCATCTCGTAGCAGGCGCCGGCGAAGTCCAGGGCCCGGGCCAGGGCGCCGAGAAAGTTGTCCAGCACGGCGTCCACCTCCAAGCTGGCCTGGAGCAGGCCCGCCAGGTGCAGGGTACGCTGGAGTTCGGCCAGGCTCAGGGCCGGGGCCTCGGGCGGGGCCTCGCGCTGCACCTGGAGCCGGCTCACGTTGGGATGCTCGGGCACGGCCATGATGATCTCGGGTCCGGTGGAATGCATTGCGTTTCGTAATGCTATTTTCATGCCAGGATGTTTGAATGGAATAAACTTTTATAAATCAAGGTATTACAAAATGAATGGAACCCCTGGCACGCTCGGTGTCAAAAAATCGGCGGCAACATTCCGCCGCCGGCCTGCCGGCTTCACCGTCCTTGGCCGGGACATGCGTGGTTGACAGCGGAACCGGGGCGCGTAGAGTCGGCGGGGTACCACCGTCGGAAACCCAGTGGAGGAGCCGTCATGTGGCAATCACTCTTGCGCACCCCTCCGGCTGCCGTGGCCGTGCTGTTCAGCCTGGCCGCGGGGGCCGCGGAAAAGAACACCGAGGCCCTGGCCGAGGGCATGGTCAATCCCGGCTACGAGGAGCCGCCCCCCTGGTTCAAGACCTCGTTCCTCGACCTGCGCGAGGACGTGGCCGAAGCCCGCGCCGCCGGCAAGCGCGTGCTGTTGTATTACTACCAGGACGGCTGCCCGTACTGCGCCAAGCTCCTGCGCGACAACCTGGGCGACCGGCGCATCGCCGACAAGACCCGCGCCCACTTCGACGTCATCGCCATCAACATGTGGGGCGACCGCGAGG
>JALSIK010000340.1 GCA_026990045.1 Chromatiales bacterium
GCTCATCACCGGCGCCGAGTTCCGCCTCGACGACGGCACGCACCTGGTGCTGCTGGCCGAAGACCGCGGCGGCTACGGCCGCCTGTGCCGGCTCATCACCACCGGCCGGCGGCGCGCGCCCAAGGGCCGGTACCGCCTGGGCCGGGGCGATCTCGACGGCGGCCTGCCCGGCTGCCTGGCCATTCTCATCCCGGGCGGCGGCGATGGCGACGGCACCGCCGCCCGCCGGCTGGCCGATGTCTTTGCCGGCCGCGCCTGGATCGGTGTCCACCGTCACCTGCTGGCGGACGATGCCCGCCGCGTGGAACATGCCCGCCGCCTGGGCCGGGACAGCGGCCTGCCGCTGGTGGCCTGCAACGGTGCGCTCATGCACGTGCGCGAGCGCAAGCCGCTGGCCGACCTGCTCACTGCCATCCGCCTGCACACCACGGTGGACGCCGCCGGCTTCGCCCTCGCGCCCAACGGCGAGGCCCACCTGCGCCCGCGCGCGGTGCTGGCCCGCCTGTTCGAGCCGGCCTGGCTGGCCGAGAGCGTGCGCATCGGCGAACGCTGCCGCTTCGACCTGGACAGCCTGCGCTACGAGTACCCGGAGGAGATCGTGCCCGACGGCGAGACGCCGGCGAGCTGGCTGCGCCGGCTCACCTTCGAGGGCATGCGGGCGCGCTGGCCGGACGGCGCGCCGGCGAAGGTGCGCGCGCAGGTGGAACACGAGCTGCGCATCATCGGGGAGCTGCACTACGAGCCCTACTTTCTCACCGTGCACGACATCGTGCGCTTTGCGCGCCGGCGCGGGATCCTGTGCCAGGGCCGGGGCTCGGCCGCCAACTCGGCCGTGTGCTACTGCCTGGGGATCACCTCGGTGGACCCCTCGCGCATGGAGATGCTGTTCGAGCGCTTCGTCTCCCGCGAGCGCCGGGAGCCGCCGGACATCGACGTGGACTTCGAGCACGAGCGCCGGGAGGAGGTACTCCAATATATATATGGCAAGTACGGCCGCCACCGCGCCGCCCTGGCCGCCACCGTGATCCGCTACCGGCGCCGCAGCGCCCTGCGCGACGCCGGCAAGGCCCTGGGCTTCGGCCGGGAACAGGTGGACCGCCTGGCCGCGGGCGTGGCCTGGTGGGAGCCGGGCATCACGCCCCGCCAGTTGCGCGAGGCGGGGCTGGACCCGGACCAGCCGCGGGTGCGCAGCCTGCTGGCGCTGGCGCGGGAGCTGGTGGGCTTTCCGCGCCACCTGTCCCAGCACGTGGGCGGTTTCGTCATCGCCCGCCACCGCCTGGACCGGCTGGTGCCGGTGGAAAACGCCGCCATGGCCGGGCGCACGGTGATCCAGTGGGACAAGGACGACATCGAGGCCCTGGGCCTGCTCAAGGTGGACTGCCTCGGGCTGGGAATGCTGAGCGTCATCCGCCGCGCTTTCGATCTCGTCGCACGACACCGCGGCCGCAGGCTGGATCTCGCCAGTGTGCCGGCGGAGGACCCGGAGGTGTATGCCATGATCCAGCGCGCCGACACCGTGGGCGTGTTCCAGATCGAATCGCGCGCGCAGATGAGCATGCTGCCGCGGCTGAAGCCCGCCTGCTTCTACGACCTGGTCATCGAGGTGGCCATCGTCCGCCCCGGCCCCATCCAGGGAGACATGGTCCATCCCTACCTGCGCCGGCGCCAGGGCCTGGAGCCGGT